>DASVFC010000296.1:0-5155 GCA_036380235.1 Vicinamibacterales bacterium | reverse complement strand
TCTACGCCCTGCTCGCGTATACCGTGGGGCAGCGGCGGCGCGAGATCGCCGTTCGCATCGCGATCGGTGCGTCGTCATCTTCGGTGGCGCGGTTGGTCGTCATGGAATCCATGACGCTGGCGCTCTTTGGCTGTGTCGTTGGCGCCGTGGGCGTTGCGGCAGTGAGCCAGGTGACGCAATCGATCTTGTTCGGCGTGGCGCCGCAGGATCCGCTGACGCTGATTGCCACCGCGATCGTGTTGCTGGTCGCTGTCCTCGCAGCTAGCTGGCTGCCGGCACGGCGAGCGGCGAGCATCAATCCTGTTTCGGCAATGCGGTTGTAGTCTGTTCGCCCGTTTGGAGCGCTATTCGCGGTTCTCCCGCAGATGCTCGAAGGACAGCGCTCCGTTGAACCGCTTGTCAAGCGCCGCAACTCGTGCGCGCATCTCGTCGTCTTTGACGAGGCCGCCTTCGCCCGCGATCATCACCTTGTTGTCGGCCGGCGGGCAGCGGTAGAGCACGGCGTGTCCGAATGCGGCCGTCACGGCCGCGATGTCGTCGGCCATGCGATCGTGTTCGTTGATGTTGAACGCGACCACTCCTCCTGGATTCAATGTTTTCTGCAGGTGGCGCAGAAAGTCGATCGTCTTGAGCCGCGTCGGCACGCCGGTGGTGTCGGTGTCGTCTGACGGACGCAGGAATGCGTCCATGAAGATCACGTCGTAACGCTCCAGCGTCGACTCCACAAACTTCACCGCGTCGCCAGTGTGGATGCGAACGTTGCCCTCCGAACGAACGCCGAAGTATTCATTGGCAATCCGGACCACAGCGGGATCGATCTCGACGGCGTCGATCTGCACGCCCGGATCGTGGTGCGTCAGGAATCGCACCATCGCGCCGCCGCCCAGGCCAATAACGAGCACGCGGCGCGGGTGAGGTTGGTATAGATAGCTGACGAACATCCCGCGGGCGTACGGCGCCACCAGCGTGTGCGGCGCGCTCAGATTCACGCGCGTCTGTACCGCCTCGCGGCCGTCATCGCGCACAAAGGTAAGTGCCCGCACGTCGCCGTCACGGCGGACCCGGATGTGCGAAAAAGCCGACGTCTCCTCGTGTTCGATCTGCCCCAGCGAGCGCTCCGGGGACATGGTCCACAGGAGGATGGCAACCGCAGAGGCGAGGAGGGCGACGGCAAGCAGCGCAGGAACGACGATGCTACTGCGACGTGGTGATGGCCGGCTCGATTCGCCGGTGGTCGAACGCATACGCGTTCATTGTCGCAGACATCACAGCTCGTAAGGCCGCGCGCGGAGTTATCGGAACACGAGCGACGCGCCGATGGACCAGAAGTTGCCCACCACATCCGGCACGGAGGTATCCGCGGTCTGCAGGTCGCCCAGCGCGGCGACGTGTTGCGACGCGAAGATCTGGAACCCGACACGTCTCTCGCGGCGGAACGCCCAGCCACCGCCGATCACGACTGATAGCGCCTTCTGGTTGATCGATTGGTCTGCGGCGAGCTCCCAGTTGCGGACGAAGGCCATGCCGGCTCCACCTTTGACGAAGAACCCCTTCGTCGACCACGGCCTGAACTGCGCCACCGCATTCAAATGCGTCGTCACGAACCTGCGGTCAGGTGTGTCGATTGGCATCCACGCGACTTCGGCGCCGACGTCCATGCGTTGGTTCGCGCGATAGCCGGCGTTGGCGACGATTGCGGTGCCGTGGCGGTACGGTGCGTCCTCTTCGCAGGTTTGACAACGCCCCTGCATGGTCAGGAATGCGGGGCCCGCGGTCAGCCACATGGAGGAGGGTTCGGACTGAGCGGCCGCGCTTACCGGTGCGAGACAAGCGGCGATGAGCAGGATGGCGGTCCGGGCCACGCGTGGTGTCGCCGTCACCGCAGACTCCACGTCAGGTAGGCGCGAAACTGTGGGAACCAATACTCCAGCCGGGTTCGTTGTTCGTCTTGATAAAAGCTGTTGCGGAAGAAGGTTTCCCCGGAGACACCAAGGCCGAGTGCTCCCCGCACCGGCAACAACAGATCCGCTCGCACACGCTGCATGAAGTGATTGGCGCGGATGCCATCAAGCGAATAGAGGTGGCGACCTTCGTACGACACCACTGCAAACGTGCGTCGATCGCGCGTGAACTGCGCCGCGGCACCGAATGTCGAGCCCGGCCCGTAGTCGTAGTAGCGCGGCCCCTCCGACACGCCCTGGCCGGCGCTGGGTTCCTCCGGTTCTGGAGGCGGTTCCGTAAATCCGGGTGGCAGCGAGTCCACGGCGCCGAGCACGGTGAGCCCGCCCCACCCCATGAACCACATGCTGGTCCGCGAGGTCAGCGGCTGGGTGACGCCGACTGCGGCCTCGATCGATTGCGCCCCGGTCGCATACGCGTCGTTGCGTTGATAATCGTAGCTTTGCATCACCAGCAGCTGCGTCTTGCCGCTGCCGAGCGGCTGGCCGAGCAGACGTCCACGGACGCGCGCTTCGCTCAGCGGGTGTCCGCCGCCGAACCGGAGTCTCACCGAGAACGCGTCGTACGGCGTCCGGCTGCGCCCGGTTTGCGCGTCGCCGTACAACATGTCTGCTTCGACAAACGGTTGCCCCGTGGATTCAACGGCCCGCGTCTGCGTTCCGCGCCACAACACGCCTGCCGCCGCCACGCCGGCGAGCGTCGACGGCATCATGGCGTCCGGCTTGTCGGTCACCCGCGAGGCGTCGCCGCTGCGAAACCGGTTGAGCCCGGTGACCGGGTCGAGCACCGTCGCGCCGATCTCGCTCCACAGCCTGCCGCTCCCGGTTGCTCGGGTATCGCGGACGAGCCAAGCCGCCCGATGGAACATTTCTCCGAGCGCAATGCCGCCGAGCGTGGTGTTGATGAAGTCGTTCAACGACGGATGATTGGTTTCGCCGAAGTACTCCCACGTCGCGCTGCCGAATGCGGTGAGAGCCGCGGACTCGTAGAAGCTGAGGCCGTTGGCGCGGCCCGATGTGAAGTAGTTGCTGCCCTGGTAGGGATGCCCAATCTGGTTGACCTCGAAGTCATCGAGATCCCAGACCCACCCGTTCGACATGTTCTCCCACCACGATGCCGGCGTGATCCTGGCCGTGACCTGCCCCCTGATCAGGTTTGCGGTCTCGTACAACACGTTGATCAACGTCGTTTGCAGCAACGCGCGACCGACCCGCCGTGGCGGGCACCCTTCGCAGGCGCGGTTCTGCGCCTGCCAGTCGATTGGTGGCGGCACCTGCTGCGGCGCGGCAGGACTGGCGAGCGATGGAGAAGGTGTGTCCTGGGCGCTCGACGCTTCTTGCGCTCCCACGCCGCCGCCGCACGCCAGGAGCAGTGCAACACACGTAACCCGCTTCAACCTGTGAAGGCTATCTCTTGGCAAGGTAGGCAGTTCCCATAGGCAACGCACCCGCCGCGAGGCGCGGGCGTCTTCCGAGTATCGATGCCCGGATGCGGATGAGGATATGCAGTCCCGGCGCGTCGGGCCCGCAACTTTCGGTAAAATCGCGGACTGCCGGGCCTGGCTCGATGAGAATCCCAGCTCTGTTGCTGCTGTCGGCGATGGCCGTTTCCGTGGCCGCGATGCGGGCGGCCCCGCCGCTCGAGCAGCAGTCTGCCGGCGAGTTGCTCGCGCGGGTTCGCCAATACGCGCTGCAGTATCAGCAGCAGGCGCCGTCGTTTGTCGCGCGAGAACGGTACACGCAGAACATCACCTACGACCGCGGCAGGTCAGGACATCGGATCCTGGTCGCCGATCTGGTAATGGTGCGGCTGCCTGGCACCGCCGGCTGGATGTCATTCCGCGACGTCGTCGAAGTCGATGGCCGGGCGGTGCGCGACCGCGAGCGACGGCTCGTCGAACTATTGCAGTCGCCGAGCTCGAGCGTGCTGGCGCAGGCGCGCGAGCTTGCTGCAGAGAGCGCGCGCTTCAATATTGGCCGCATCAAACGCACGATCAATGTGCCCGACATCGCCTTCCCTTACCTAGATGCTGCGCACGCTGACCGGATCACGTTCGCAGCGCAGCCCAGCACGAAGATCGACGACATTCCGGTCGAAGTATTTCGCTTCAAAGAAACCAGGGGACCGAGCATCCTGCGCCAGATCGACGGCACCGATCTCCTTGCCGGTGGCCGAGTCTGGGTTGATGCCGCATCTGGCGCCGTCGTCCGCACCGAGCTGATCGTTCGCGATCGGTTTTCAAACGGCTCCTGTGTGGTGGATTTTCAGTTGCACGAACGAATGGCGATCCGCGTGCCGTCGCGCATGACCGAGCGCTACAGGTTGACCGGCGAAACGATCAACGGCGTGGCGACGTACTCCGATTACCGGCAGTTCACGGTTTCCACCAGCGAGCACGTCAAGAAGCCGCTTTAATATCTGGATGGCAGAGCTGGCCGTCTTCACCGTGCCTGGCCAGCATCGACCTCCGCTTCCCACTTGACGAGAAGATCGCGTAATCGTTTCGCGATCTCCGGCCGCTCAGCGATAACGTTCTTGCGTTCGCCGATATCGGCGCGCAGGTTGAACAGCAGCGGCCGGCCGCCATCAATCACCAGCTTCCAGTCGCCGCTACGCGCGGCACGTTGTCCGGCTGTGCGCCAGAACAGCGTTCGCTCGCTGGCCGGCGCTCCGCGCTGCTCCAGGACTGGCAACAGGTTGATTCCGTCGAGCTGTGCCGCTGCAGGCACCGGCGTCCGGGTTGCCGCAAGAATCGTGGCGGTGAGGTCCATCGTGATCGCCACTTGTTCGGAGACGGTCGCGGCCGGAATGCGGCCGGGCCACTTGATGATCGCGGGCACGCGAATGCCGCCCTCCCACACCGATGATTTGTGATGGAACAGCGGCCCGCCGTGCGCCAGCCACTCGCCGCCGTTATCGTTGGTGAAGATCACCATCGTGTTTCCGGACAAGCCGAGGCGATCGAGTGCCGACAGGATTCGGCCGACGCCCTCGTCAAGAGCCTCGACCATGGCAACGTAATCCGCGCGCGTGCCGGTGGCGTCATCGAAAGGCCCGAGATGGCGTGCGTTGTCGCGCGCGATTGATGGACGGTTCGGTGGTTGATACGGCCAATGCGGCGCATTGAAGGCGACGTCAACGAAAAATGGACGGCCCGCATTCTGCTCGATGAAACGAATGGCGCGTTGAGCGATGA
>DASVFC010000295.1:0-10102 GCA_036380235.1 Vicinamibacterales bacterium | reverse complement strand
GCGTCCTTGATCTCGCCACTGATGCTGCCCGTCGAGCTGGCGCCGCCGCCTTGTGCGAACGCCGCTGACGAGAGCGCCAGAACCATGGCGATCGCCCAGCTGATATTCTTCCAAACTTTCATTGTGTGAACCTCCGGGGCGCTGATAGAGCAAGGCCAGTGCCCGGAGCGCGCCCGCCGTTCATCCCACCCCACCGTCGATTCGTCCCAGAATTGACGCGGTATGAACGGATCGTCCCGTTGCGCTCTTCAAGCGAACGGACGTGAATCCAACTTGGTGAATTGTTCAGCCGAGCAGCGGAATGACTTTGATCAGTGTGACGACGAGCGCAACGAACGTAAGCGCAAGGCACACCAGAGCTGCCACGATGTGATCAACGCGTTCTTTCTTCAGTGGATCGAGGATCAGCGAGGTGAGATAACCGCCCGCAAAGCCGCCGAGGTGCGCCGCGTTGTCGACGCCTGGAAAGATGAAACCCATCACGCCCATGAACAGCGCGTATTGCAGTCCGGCCTGGCCGATGTGGCTGCTGCCGGTTCGTCTTCCGTAATGCACGAGCGCGCCAAGAAATCCGAAGATCGACGCCGACGCGCCGACAGTGATTCCGGCGCCGAAGAATGGAATGTCGAGAAAGTACAGCAACGAGCTGAGCGTGAAGCCGACGATGCCCGACACGGTGTAAATCAAGACCATGCGCCCCGGGCCATACAGGTTGGCGATCTCCGGACCGAGCTGGCGGATCCACAGCACGTTGAACAGGATGTGCAGCACCCCGCCGTGCAGCCACCCGGCGGTGAGCACCGTCCACCACCAGCCGCGGCCGAACACAGGCACCGCGCCGCTGGCGCCAAGAATCTGCAGCGCGTAGGTTGACGGCGATAGGCCGATGTTCATGCCGTCGCGCGACAGGATCAGCGACAGCACATACATGATCACCGTGCCGCCAGTGACGATGTTGATGAAGCCGAGGTCGGTGCCGAGGTTGCGCAGCGCCTTGCCGTAGCCCCACAGCCCCGGATTGCGGCGGCCGCAGTTGTAGCAGGTGGGATCGTTGACCCCGACGAGCACGCCGCACGACGTGCAGATCACCGACCCTTCGCGCTGCCGCTGCAACATTCACGCGAGTATACAATTGGCCTATCGCCATCGAACTGATCATCATCCTGCTGCTGATCCTCGCCAACGGCGTGTTCGCCATGTCGGAAATCGCCGTGGTCGCCGCGCGCAAGGTGCGGTTGCAGCAGCGCGCGGACGAAGGTGACGACGGCGCGCGCCGGGCGCTTGACCTCGCGCACGATCCCGAAAAGTTCCTCTCCACGGTGCAAGTCGGCATCACCATGGTTGGCGTCTTTGCCGGCGCCTACGGCGGCAACCGCCTGGCCGCGCCGCTGGCGGCGCGGATTGCCGAAGTGCCGCAGCTTGCACCCTACGCGGACAACATCGCCCTCGGCCTGGTGGTGACCGTAATCACCGTGCTGTCGCTGATCGTCGGCGAGCTGGTGCCGAAGCGCATCGGCCTCAACAGCCCGGAGGCCATCGCCTCGTGGGTGGCGCGGCCGATGATGGTGCTGGCGCGCATCGGCGGGCCCATCGTTGCGTTCCTGACCGCCTCGACTAACCTGGTGCTGCGCGTGTTCGGCATCAAGGGCGAGGCCGAGCCGAACCTCACCGAAGACGAGATCAAGGCGTTGATCAGCCAGGGCGCGGAGACCGGCGCGGTCGGCGTCACCGAAGAAAACATCGTCCAGCGCGTGTTCCAGCTCGGCGATCAGCGCGTCGCGGCGATCATGACGCCGCGCCCCGACATCGAATGGATTGACGTCGACGCCGGCGAAGAAGAGCTGCGCGAGTTCCTCGCTTCCCACTCACACACACAGTTCGTCGTCTGCCACGGCGGCCTCGACGAAGTGCTCGGCATCGTCCGTTCCGCCGATCTGCTGCCGCTCGCCTTCAAGGGCGCGCGCATCGATCTGCGATCGCTGACGCGCGAAGCGTTGTTCGTGCCCGACTCAATGCCGGCGGTGCAGCTGCTGGAATCGTTCCGCGGCTCGCACAAGCACGTCGCGCTGGTGATGGACGAGTACGGCGCGGTGGAAGGTCTCGTCACCGTCACCGATTTACTCACGGCGATCGTCGGCGATCTGCCGGCCGACCCGAGCGAGGCCGCCGGTTCATTCGTATCGCGCGCTGACGGCTCGTGGCTGGTGGAAGGGTCGGCGGCGATGGAAGAAGTGATGCAGCACTTCGGCCTCGACCCGCTGCCAGAAGAAGAGAAGGGCGCCTATCAGACGATCGGCGGCTTCGTGATGGCCCGTCTCGGCCGCGTGCCGAAGGCCGCCGATCAGTTCGAATGGGGCGGAATGAAATTCGAGGTGATTGACATGGACGGCCGCCGCATTGACAAGGTCCTGGTGGCGCGCGTCACTTCATCGCCGCAGGGGCAAAAAGCTTCAACGTAGCCTCTTCGTCCGGCGGCTGCAGCACGCTGACCGACGCAAACTGCTCGCGTTGCGGATAGCTCGTGGCACGGACGCGCCGGGCGGCGTCTTCGACGTCGTAATACGTCCGCCGCAATTGCACCGTGGTGTCGAGCAGCAGCCAGTATGCGCCCGGTCCCTGGAACGAAGCGCCGATGCTGCCGGCGTTGATGATGCGCGTGGTGCCGACCGTGCGCTGATGCTGCATGTGCGTGTGTCCGCAGACTACCGCGTGCACGCCCAGCGGCTCGAAGATCGGCAGCAGCGTCGAGTCCGCCGTCGTCCGCATGAAGATCTCGGTATCGTTCCGCGGCGTCGCGTGGCAGAACAGCACGTCGCCGACGCCGCCAACGTGCAGGCGCCGCGTCAGCGGCCACTGCGCGATGCGGGTCGCATCGTCCTCGTTCAACTGCGCGGCGTTCCAGCGCATCGCTTCGTGGAAGTAGGGCGGCACGGCGCTGCTCACACCGTCTCGCATCGCCGTCAGCGTTTCGCGATCGCCGTTGCCGATGATGAACTCGGTCGGGATGTCGAGCGAATAGAGAAGATCGAGGCACTCACGCGGGAACGGCCCCGGTAGAACATCGCCGCCGACCACGACGTGATCGGCGCCGGAATGCCGCACCTCGTCCAGGACTGCCTCGAGGGCAGGCAGGTTCCCGTGGATGTCGTAGAGGCACGCTACGGGCATGTGGTCAGGGCAACAAGGCCATCAGGCCATCAGGCCATCAGGCCATCAGGCCATCGGGCCATCAGGCCATCGGGCCATCAGGAGTGCACGCCTGGAGCTTCGTGGCCGGTCCGATCAACATACTCGATATATGTGCCCGGGAAGGCGTGGGGTTGGGCGTCGGTGCCGGTCTCGCCGCCGAGTTCGAGGACGCGGTTGCTGAGACCGCGCAGAAACGCGCGATCGTGCGAAACGAAGATCATCGTGCCCTGGAAATCTTTCAGCGAGTCGACCAGCATCTCCTTCGTCGCCAAGTCAAGGTGGTTGGTCGGCTCGTCGAGCACCAGGAAGTTCGGCGGATCGAAGAGCATCCGCGCCATCACGAGACGCGACTTCTCGCCGCCGGACAGCGCCCGGATCTTCTTGTCGATGTCGTCACCTGAAAACTGGAATGCGCCGGCCAGCGAGCGCAGCGCGCCGAGTCCCTCGCGCGGGAAGTCTTTCTGCAGTTGCTCGAGGATGGTGAGATCGGGATCGAGCAGGTCGAGCGACTGTTGCGCGAAGTAGCCCATCTTCAGGCTCGCACCTAGGCGCACTTCACCGGCGTCGGGTTGCAGGTTGCCCGACAGAATCTTGAGGAGCGTCGTCTTGCCGGCGCCGTTGCGGCCCATCACCGCCCACCGGTCGCCGCGCCGGATGGTGAGGTTGAAGCCGTCGTAGATCACGCGCTTGCCGTATGTTTTCGACAGGTTGTCGATCACCGCGACCTGATCGCCTGAGCGCGGCGGTTCGCGAAACTCGAACTTCACCACCACGCGGCGTTTCGGAAGCTCGACCTTCTCGATCTTGTCGAGGGCCTTGATGCGGCTTTGCACCTGCGCCGCCTTCGCCGCGTGCGTCTTGAAGCGCTCGATGAAGCGTTGTTCCTTGGCCAGCATTGCCTGCTGTCGTGCATACGCGGCTTCGCGATTGGCTTCGCGCAGTGCCCGCTCGCGCTCGTAGAAGTCGTAGTTACCCGAGTAGATCGTGATCTCGCCGCCGTCGATCTCGGCGATCTTGGAGACGATGCGGTTCATGAACTCGCGGTCGTGCGAGGTCATCAACAGCGAGCCTTCGTGGGTCTTGAGGAAGTTCTCCAGCCAGATGATCGATTCGATGTCGAGGTGGTTGGTCGGCTCGTCCATCAGCAGCACGTCGGGGTTGCCGAGCAGGACGCGGGCCATTGCCACACGCATCTTCCAGCCGCCCGACAGCGCGCCGACGTCGCCATCGATCCGCTCGTCGTCTAACCCAAGGCCGTGCAGCACCTCGCGAGCCTGGCTTTCGAGCGCGTAGCCGCCAAGGTGGTCGTACTCCTCCTGCACCTCCCCGAAGCGCTCGAGGATCTTGTCCATCTCCCCGGCGCGCGACGGATCCGACATCGCGTGCTGCAGCTCTTCGAGCTCATGGTGCAGATCGCCGACGCGGCCGCTGCCGGCGATCGCTTCGTCCAGCACCGATCGTCCCGACATCTCCTCGACGTCCTGGCGGAAGTAGCCGATGGTGAGCTTCCTCGGCACCGTCACGTCGCCCTCGTCGGGCGCCTCTTCGCCCGTGATCATGCGGAAGATCGTGGTCTTGCCCGCGCCGTTGGGACCAACCAAGCCGACTTTTTCCCCCGGATTCAACTGGAAGGACGCGTCGACAAAAAGAACTTGTTTTCCGTACTGCTTGTTAATGTTCGCAAACGCAATCATCGCAACCTACTAGGATACCTCCAACGTTCCAAGGGGTTCCGAAGGTTCCAGGCCTGGAACCTCTGGAACCGTTGGAACTTTGATATAACAGTGTTTGCTTCGGTGCCCATCAGGGCTTAATAGGGAAGTCCGGTGTAAATCCGGCGCGGTCCCGCCACTGTAAGCGCGTCACGCTCGCATCACATGCCACTCGGCGACTGCCGGGGAAGGCGATGCGGGCTGCGGCAGCGTCCATCGCTCCGCAGCGTGCAAGCCAGGAGACCTACCCAGGCGCTTTGCTCGAGGAGGCAGTCCCATGCGCACGCGTACGCTCGTCCTGTTTTTCTGTTTCCATCTCTTTTTCTCTCTTCCTGCCCGGGCGCAAGACACCATCGCCGTGAGCGGCCGGATCACCGACGCCTCGGGTGCCGTTGTTCCCGGGGCGACGATCGATGTCGTGGTCGCCGATCGACGGGTTGCGACCGCTAACAGCGGCGCCGATGGCAGCTATCGCGTCAACGTGCCGGCGCGCGTGCCGATTCGAGTCAGCATCAGCCTTGCCGGGTTCGCCGAGCAGACGTTCTCGAACGCCGGATCGGAGCGTGATGTCACGCGGGATGTCGTGATGGTGGTCGCCGGCCTCTCCGACACGCTGGTTGTCACCGCCGCGCGAACGCCGGTCAGCGCGACGACCGTGACCGAGTCCGTCACGTCATTTTCACAACACGATATCGAGGCGCTCGGCAGCAGCTCGCTCGCAGACATCATTCGCTTCGTGCCGGCCGTGAACGTCGAAAGCACCGGCCGCGATGGCGCCGTGGCGTCGATGTTCTCGCGCGGCGGCGAGTCCGACTACAACCTGGTGCTAATCGACGGCGTCCGCGCCAACCAGAGCGGCGGCATCTTCGACTTCAGCCGCATCAGCGCCGCTGATATCGATCGCGTCGAGGTGGTGCGAGGCGCGCAATCGGCCCTGTGGGGATCGGATGCGATGGGCTCGGTGGTGCAGGTCTTCAGCCGCCGCGCGACCGCGGCACAGGCCCCCGAGCTCAACGCCTCTGCCGAAGCCGGCACGTTCGGCACATTCCGCGGCCACACGTTCGTAAATGGCGGCGCCGGTCGCGCGTTCGACTATCACGCTGGCGTTTCGCATCGGCAGACGAGCGGCGCTTTCAGCGATTTGCTGACCGAAGACGACACCTTTGACCAGAACGCCGTCGACGTGAGTGCCGGAGCGATGATCGGCAGGCGCGGCACCATACGCGGCAGCGTGCGCTACACCGCGGCGAAGGGCAGGACGCCAGGCCAGATCACGTTTGGTGCCCGCGACACCGGCACCGAGTACGAGACGCGCGATCTCACCGGCTACCTCAGCGTCTCGCATGCGATCGGCTCGCGTGTGACAGGTAGCGCCACCGTCAACGCGTTCAACTACGAGAGCCGCTCCGTCGACACCGCTGCCGATCCGTTCAGCGTCTACACGATCCTGACCGGCACGCCGAACGCGTTGTTTCCAAACGGCACGCGCCTGGTGCGGCTGATTGACGTCGCCGAGTTCAACACGCTGGTCGCCGCCGGGGCGATGCCTGCGCCAGGGCAGTTTCTGGCCTCGCGCCAGGTTTCGGATTTTCCCTTCACCAGCGTCACCGAGTTCGAACGGCCGGCGTTTCGCTACCAGGCCGACTTCACTGCCGGCGCCGCGCGCACCAGCGCCGGCTACGAATGGGAACGCGAGCGCAACCCGGCAGTGAATGGTTTCACGCTGAACAATCACGCCGCGTTCATCCAACAGCACGTCTCGATCGGCGAGCGGGTGTTCGTGACCGCCGGGGCGCGCTTCGATTCGAAAGACACCTACGACACGTTCGTGAGTCCAAAGCTCTCCATCGGCGGCTTCGTGGTGCCGTTCCGGCGCGGCCGCGTATCCTCCGTCAAGGTGTTCGGCAACATCGGCCGTGGCATCAAGTCGCCGACGTTCAGCGAGCGGCTCGGCAGCGCCTTTAGCGATCCGAATCCGTCGTTGGAGGTCGAACGCGCGCGCACCGGTGATGCCGGCATTGAAGCGACATTCGCGGACCAGCGCTTCTTCGCGCGCGCCACCTACTTCGACAACGACTACATCGATCAGATCGCCTTTCGAAGCGGCCTGGCCGGCGACGGCATTCCTGAGTACATCAACATCGACGGCTCGAAAGCCAACGGTTGGGAACTCGAATGGGCACTCCAGCGTCCAATTGCCGGGCTGAGCGCGGCGGCGAGCTACGCGCACGTCGATCACCGCGTGGTCACGAACCTGAGCACGAGTCAGCAGTTCCAGCCCGGCCAGCCGCTACTGCGCCGTCCGCGCAACGCCGGCAGCCTCCGCGCCTCGTTCGTGCGCGGCCCTGTGACGCTCAACGCCGATGCCCGCATCGTCGGTGATCGACACGATCACAGTTTCCTTTCGCTACGCACCGTGCCGAACGCGCAGATGCCTTCTGCGATCACCACCGACATTACCTTCAATCCGGGCTACACGGTGTTTGGTGGCGGCGTGGATGTCAGGGCGCACGACCGCGTCACGTTGTTTTTGCGTGGCAACAACATCGGCGATGCCGCCTACGACAGCGTGCTTGGCTATCCCGGCCTGCCGCGCGCGTTCGTCGCCGGTGCCCGCGTGCGCTTCGGCGCCTCGCGCTGAAACCGCGCCAGCCATGAGGCGCATCCTGCTCAACGTCCACCGCTGGGTGGGCCTCGTGGCCGGCGTTTACGTTGTCGTGATCTCCGTCACCGGGGCGGCGCTCGTGTTTCGCATCGACTTGCAGCGGGCGTCGCACCCGCACCTGTTCACGGCGAGTGAAGGCGCAACGGCGGATCCGGAGGCGATCATGGACAGCGTGGCGCGCGCCTATCCCGGTCATCGGCTGTCCGGAGTCGACGCACCGACCACCACGCGTCCGACGTATCTCGCGTATGTCACCTCGGCGGGCGCATTCAAGACGGTATTGGTCGATCCCGTCAGCGCGCATGTGCTTGGCGAGCTTCCGGAACGAACAGCAGTGCGAATGTTGCAGGACCTGCACTTCGACCTGCTTACCGGCAGGACAGGGCGCACGGTTAACGGCGTGGGCGCGATCGCGCTCATCGTGCTGGCCGTCACCGGCCTTGTCGAATGGTCGCGCCGCGGATGGCAACGTGTGCCGACGCGTTCATGGCGAGAACTGCATCGCACCGTCGGCATCTTCACCGTGCTGCTGCTGCTGATGTGGGCGGTCACCGGCGTCTACTTCACCTTCCCCGCAACTTTCCGATCGCTCATCGGCCGGTTTTCATCACTATCCGTGAGTCGAACGCCGGCATCGCATTGCCCATCGACAACTGAAAAGTGCGCTGCGACCGCGCCGTCATGGCGCTCGGTGCTCGACGTCGCGCAGCAGCGTCGTCCGGGGGCCCACATCGCGCGCGTCGTATTGCCGCTCGGTGACCGTGGATCCTGGCTGGTGATGTTCACGGACCGTCAACCGACGCCCGCCTACACCGAACTCGACTCCGTCTACGTCGACCAGTACTCCGCCACGGTGATCGAGGTCGAAGAGCAGCGTGCAAGTGCCGGGGATCGCATGACCCGCGCCATCGCGCCGCTGCACGTCGGCGCCTTCGGCGGAATGCCGATGCGAAGCGTGTGGTTCGTATTCGGGTTGGCGCCGTCGGTCCTGGCGCTCACGGGCACGATCATCTATTTTCGGCGAGGCACGCGGTGAAGCCGCGCGCGGCGATCTCCTGGAGCGGCGGCAAGGATTGCTGCCTGGCACTGATGCGCGCCGTCGAGGCCTACGACATCGTCGCCATGGTGACGATGTTCGGCGAGGACGGCAGCCGCAGTCGATCGCACGGCCTGCGGCCGGCGGTGATCGAAGCACAGGCATCGCGGCTACGGGTGCCGAGCTACATCGAAAGCTGCACGTGGCCGACGTATACCGATCGTTTCATCGATCTGCTCGCGCACGTCCTACCGCACGACGTCACGCACGTCATCTTCGGCGACATCATGGGCGACGCGCATCGCGAATGGAACGAACGCGTCTGCGGTCATCACGCGCTGGTGCCGGTGATGCCGTTGTGGGGTGAGACGACCAAGTTCCTCGCTCGGGAGTTCATCAGTCGCGGCGGGGTGGCGCAATTCGTCACCGTCCGCCCGCCTCATCTCGACGCGACGTGGCTCGGACGCGAGCTCGACGGCAACACGTTGTTCGAACTCGAACGCCTCGGCGTGGATTCCTGTGGCGAATTCGGGGAGTATCACACCGTCGTCACCAGCTGCCCGGCATTCTCGTCGCCCCTGCACCTCCACATGGGCCGCCAGGTGGAGAGCAACGGCTGCTTCGCGGTCGACTTCGAGCTCGCGTAACCAAAAAAATCAACAGGAGATAAGGCGACAAGGAGGGCTGGCGCGTAGCGCCGCATCGGACCGCGGCAGTCTGTCTCCTTAACTCCTTACCTCCTGTTAAACAAGTTCTGGCGCATACTACGCGCCTATGAGCACATCACGACGCACGTTCCTTGGCGCCTCGGCGGCTGCAGCCGCTCATGTGTGGGTCCCGCAGCCCGTCAAAGGCTATACCGCCGCGGAAATCGCACCGGTCATGCCGATGAAGCCCGGCATCTCCAAGTGGGAGCTCGACACGCCGGCGTTGTGCGTCGACCTCGACAGGCTCGAACGCAACGTCGCGAAGATGCAGAAGTCGCTCGTTGCGAACAAGCTCGCAGCGCGGCCGCATGCGAAGACGCACAAGTGCGGCGCCATCGCCAAGCTGCAGATGAATGCCGGAGCGATCGGCATCTGCACGGCGAAGCTCAGTGAAGCCGAGGCCCTCATGAACGAAGGCCTCGACAAGATTTGCATGACCACCGCGAATCTATCTCCCACGAAGATTCGTCGCGCCATGAAGCTGCGCAAAAAGTCCGCCGGCTTCATCCAGGCGGTGGACTTCGATCAGAACGCGCGCGACCTCAACGATGCGGCGAAAGAAGCCGGCGTCGTCGCCGACGTCGTCGTCGATGTGGCCGTCGGCACTCGCAGTGGTGTGCCTCCTGGAGACGAGGCGCTGGCCCTGGCGGAGCTGGTAGATAAGCTGCCGAATCTCGAGTTGCGCGGCTTGCTGTCCTACGACGGCGGTGCGCAACACGTCATCGGGTTTGCAGCGCGCAAGGAACGGGCGTTGAAGAATATCGAGGAAAACGTCCGCACCCGCGAGCGGATG
>DASVFC010000294.1:0-5821 GCA_036380235.1 Vicinamibacterales bacterium | reverse complement strand
TCCCGCTGCCACTCGTCAGCAACGGCGGGTCGTCGATGCTGATCAACCTGCTTGGCGTCGGGGTGTTGTTGAACATCTCGCAACATGCACAGATGGAGACGGGAGCCGCGTGATCGGTGCGCATCCTGATCGCAGGCGGTGGGACGGGCGGCCATTTGTACCCGGGGATTGCGCTGGCGCGCGAGCTGCAGCGCCGCGATCCGTCAGCGGTGGTGTCGTTCGTCGGGACCGCGAGCGGCATCGAGGCACGCGTCGTGCCGCGCGAGAACTTTCCGCTCGATCTGATTCGCGTCGCCGGCCTCAAGGGGAAGTCTCGCGGCGAGCGCCTGAAAGGGTTCTTGCTGCTGCCGCTCGCTGCGCTCGATGCGTGGCGCGTGTTGTCGACACGGCAGCCCGAGGTGGTGGTGGGGGTTGGCGGCTTCGCCTCCGGCCCGGTGTTGTTGCTCGCCGCCATGCGCGGCTATCCCACGATGCTGCTCGAGCAGAACGCGCTGCCCGGCATCACCAACCGCCTGCTGGCGCGCGTGGTGCGCGCGGCCGCGGTGAATTTCGAAGCGGCGTTGAGCTATTTCCCCACGGGGTTTGTGGCCGGCAACCCCGTGCGGCCCGAGTTCTTCCCGGCGCAGAACGAGGAGGGGAATGATCACGACCACCAGCCGCACGATGCGGCACGGATTCTGATCTTTGGCGGCTCTCAGGGCGCGCACGCGATCAACGTGGCCATGGTGGAGGCAGCGCCGCGGCTGGCAGCCTCCGGGATACGCGTTGCGATCACCCACCAGACCGGGGAGCGCGATCTGGATCTGGTGCGCAGCGCGTACCAACGCGCCGGGATGGCGGCCCGCGTCGAGGCCTTCATCTACGAAATCGACCGCGAGATGAAGGCAGCCGACGTGGTGATCTGCCGCGCCGGTGCGACCACGCTCGCCGAGCTGGCCGCGTCGGCAACGCCGGCGATCCTGGTGCCGCTGCCGAAATCGACCGACGACCACCAGCGCAAGAACGCTGAAGTGGTGGCCCAGGCCGGCGCGGCGCTGGTGATCGAGCAACGCCACATGAACGGCGAGACCCTGGCAGCGGCGATCAGCGGCCTGGTGGCGAACCCGGCGCGGCGACAGGAGATGGCGACGGCAGCACGGCAGCTGGCGCGTCCCGATGCGGCGCAGCGCATCGCCGATCGAGTCGAAGAACTGGGTGGTCGCCGTGCTCGGTAAGACCCGCCGCGTGCACTTCATCGGCGTCGGCGGCATCGGCATGAGCGGCATCGCCGAGCTGCTTGCGAACCTTGGCTACGCGGTATCGGGTTCGGACGCGAAGCGATCGAGCGTGACCGATCGCCTGGCGACGCTGGGGGTGAAGATCGCCGCCGGTCACGCGGCGGTGAATGTCGGTGACGCCGACGTTGTCGTGTACTCGTCGGCCGTGCGGCCGGACAATCCGGAAGTGGTGGAAGCACGTGCGCGCCGTATTCCGGTGATTCCGCGCGCCGAGATGCTCGCCGAACTGATGCGGTTGCGGTACGGCATCGCGGTGGCCGGTGCGCACGGCAAGACCAGCACGACGTCGATGATCGCGCTGGTGCTCGAACGCGCCGGCCTCGATCCGACGGCGGTGATCGGCGGACGGCTGAGCGCGTTCGGCAGCAACGCGCGGCTCGGCGGCGGCGCTTACATGGTGGCGGAAGCGGACGAGAGCGATCGCTCGTTCCTTAAACTGTCACCATCGATTGCGGTAGTGACGAACATCGATCGCGAGCACATGGACGCATACGGGAGCTTCGCCGACTTGCAGCAGGCCTTCATCGACTTCGCGAACAAGGTGCCGTTTTACGGCGCGGTGGTCGCGTGCGCCGACGATGCAGAACTGTGCGCGGTGCTGCCGAAGTTCCAGCGGCGCGTAATCACCTACGGCATCACCCGCCTTGGCGAAAACGCCTCGGCGCAAGACGATGACCGGCGCCCGATGATTTTCGGAGACGACGTCCGCCTCGAAGGTTACGGGTCCCGTTGCATTGTCGAGAAGCACGAGCGCCGCGGCGGCGCCGGTGCCACCACGCTCGGCGAGCTGACGCTGTCGGTGCCGGGCCGCCACTCGGTCCGCAACGCACTGGCGGCTGTCGCCGTTGGTCTCGAGCTCGACGTGCCGTTCGAGAAGATCGCCACCGCCCTCGCCGGGTTTCGCGGCGCCGAACGCCGCTTCGAACACCGCGGCATCATCAACAACATCACCGTCATCGACGATTACGGCCATCACCCAACCGAGATTGCCGCGGTGTTGTCGGCGGCGAAAGCGGCCAGGCCGCCGCGGATCGTGGTGGCTTTCCAGCCGCACCGCTACACGCGCACGCGCGATCTCATGACCGAGTTCGGCGTCGCGCTGGCCGAAGCCGATGAAGTGGTGCTGACAGATATTTACGCTGCCAGCGAAGATCCGATTGCGGGCGTGACGATTGAGGCGCTGGCCGCAGCTGTCAACCAGGCGCGGCCGACGCCGGTGCACGTTGTGCCTCGGCTCGCCGACATGGCCGGCCGCGTTGCCGATCTGGCGCGTCCCGGCGACGTGGTGATCACGCTTGGCGCCGGTTCAATCGCAACGCTCGCAGGCACTCTGGTCGCCGAGCTCGAACGGCGTCACGCGCCGAAGGGAGGCGCGTAGTGGCGGGCCTGCCGGCGGCGATGACCGACAAGCGCTTCAAGCGCGCGCACGTGAAGCCGTCGCGCAAGCGCAGCGCCGGCGCGACGCACCTGTGGACGATCGTGCGCGTGCTGGTCCTGACGGTGCTGTTCGGCTACGCCACCTACCAGGGCGTCACGTTGATCGCCGCCGCGCCGTCGTTGCAGATCGGCCACATGCAGGTGCGCGGCAACGAGCGGCTCGCCACCGGCGAAGTGCTCGCGCTCGTTGAGGGACTGCGCGGCCAGAATATCCTCGCGGTGCGGCTCGATGAATGGCAGCAGAAGCTGCTGTCGTCGCCGTGGGTGGAAAGCGCAACCATTCGCCGCGTCGTTCCTTCGACGGTGGAAATCACCGTGCACGAACGGCAGCCGATGGGGATCGGCCGCATCGGTACCGCGATGTACCTGATCGATCACCAGGGCGTCATCATCGATGAATACGGGCCCGCTTACGCCGACATCGATCTGCCGATCATCGACGGTCTTGCCGCCTCGCCGCAGGATGGCGGCTCGATCGTCGACATCGCGCGCGCCGAGTTTGCCGCCGCCGCGATCGCGGCGCTGGCGATGCGCCCGGAGATCCTGAAGCAGATCTCGCAGATCGACGTCTCGAACCTGCATGACGCGGTCGTGATCCTCGATGGCGATTCGGCCCTGCTGCACGTCGGCAACACCGACTTCGCGGCGCGATTACAGCAATACCTCGATCTGGCGCCGGCGCTGCGCGAGCGCGTCGCCGCCATCGATTACGTCGACCTGCGGTTCGGCGAACGGATGTACGTGCGGCCGGTGAAGACGGCCGCGAAGTAGGAGGACTTTTGGCGCGACAAGAACGCTACGTGGTGGGCCTCGACATCGGCACCGCCAAGGTATGCACGGTGGTGGGCGAGCTGCTGGACGAGGGCGGCGTCGACGTGATCGGCATTGGCGTGGCCGAGTCGAAGGGCTTGAAGCGCGGCGTCGTGGTCAATCTCGAGGCGGCGGTCGACTCGATCAAGAAGTCGATCGAAGAGGCCGAGCTGATGGCCGGTGTCGAGGTCGGTTCGGTCCATCTCGCGATCAGCGGCCCGCACATCAAGGGCTTCAACAGCCGCGGCGTGGTGGCGGTGGCCGGCAAGAACCGCGAGGTAACGCGAGACGATGTGCGGCGCGCCATCGACGCGGCGCGCGCGGTGTCGCTCCCCGCCGGCCGCGAGATTCTGCACGTGCTGCCGCAGGACTTCGTCGTCGACGAGCAGGAAGGGATCGGCGCCCCGGTCGGCCTCACCGGCGCGCGACTCGAGGTCAACGTGCACATCATCACCGGCGCGCAGACCGCGACGCAGAACCTGGTCGCGTGCGTCAATCGCGCCGGCGTCGAAGTGATGGACACCGTCATCGGTCAGCTCGCTGCCTCGGAGACCGTGTTGACCGCCGACGAGAAGGAGCTGGGCGTCGCGGTGATCGACATCGGCGGCGGCACGGCCGATCTCGCGATCTTCGAGCGCGGCAGCTTGTGGCACACAGCCGTGATAGCGGTTGGCGGCGATCACTTCACCAACGACATCGCCGTCGGGCTGCGCACGCCGATTCCCGACGCGGAGAAGGTCAAGCGACGCGCCGGGTGCGCGCTGTCGTCGATGATCGAGGAAGATGAGACCATCGAGGTGGCGAGCGTCGGCGGCCGGCGGCCGCGCGTGATGGCGCGCCGCATCCTGTCTGACATTCTGCAACCGCGCGCTGAAGAAATGTTTCACCTGATCTGGGACGAAATCAGCAAGGCCGGCTACGAGAAGTCGTTGAACTCCGGCCTGGTGCTCACCGGCGGCGGCGCGCAGCTCGAGGGCATGTCCGAGATCGCCGAACAGATTTTCGATTTACCCATCCGCAGAGGCACGCCGGTCGGGGTCGGCGGTCTCGCCGATCACGTCAGCAATCCGGCGTTCGCGACCGCCGTCGGGCTGGTGCTTTATGCGTCGCGGCACCGAATGCCGGCAACCACCACCGCCGGCGGCGGTGCGCTGACCCGGGTGATGGGTCGACTCAAGACAGTTTTCAGGGAATTCTTCTGATGGGGGACATGATGGACCAGACCTTCGAAGCGATGCGACTCACGCTCGATGAGGAGGCGCGCATGGGCGCGCGAATCAAGGTGATTGGCGTCGGCGGCGGCGGCAGCAATGCCGTGTCGCGGATGGTGCAGGCCGGTATTTCCGGCGTCGAGTTCATGGTCGCCAACACCGATGCGCAGGCGTTGAAGGCGAACCCGGCGCCGGTGAAAATTCAGATCGGCGGCAAGCTGACGAAAGGCCTCGGCGCCGGCGCCGATCCGAACGTCGGCCGCCAGGCGGCGCTGGAAGACACCGACAACCTGATCCAGGCGCTGTCGGGGGCAGACATGGTGTTCGTCACCACCGGCCTCGGTGGCGGCACGGGCACGGGCGCGGCGCCCGTGATCGCCAGCCTCGCCACCGAACTTGGTGCCCTGACGATCGCCGTCGTCACCAAGCCGTTCAAGTTCGAAGGCAAGAAGCGCTTCAAGCAGGCCGAAATGGGCCTCGACTACCTGCGCGAGGCCGTCGACACCGTCATCACGATCCCGAACGAGCGGCTGCTCAGCGTCATCGATCGCAACACCTCGATGCTCGACGCCTTCGTCACCGCGGATGATGTGTTGCGGCAGGCCATCCAGGGCATCTCGGATCTAATCCTGGTGCCAGGCCTCATCAACCTCGACTTTGCCGACGTCAAGACGATCATGTCGGGCATGGGCGTGGCGATGATGGGCACCGCAGTCGCCGAGGGCAACACGCGCGCGATCGATGCAGCGAACCGGGCGATCTCGAGCCCGCTGCTCGAGGACGCGTCGGTCAAAGGCGCGCGCGGTGTGATCGTCAACGTCACCGGCGGCCCCGACATGTCGCTGCTCGAAGTCAACGAGGCGCTGACGATCATCCAGGAGTCCGCGCACGAAGACGCGAACATCATCTTCGGCGCGGTGGTCGATCCATCCCTCAAGAGCAGGGTGAAGATCACGGTGATCGCCACCGGATTCGATCACGTGCGGACGGATCGATCCACACCAGCGTCGGCGCCGATGCAGACGCCGGTGGACATGAGTGCGTATTCGCAGCAACTGCGCTCGGTGGAGGCCGCCCCTTCCGTAG
>DASVFC010000293.1:0-3894 GCA_036380235.1 Vicinamibacterales bacterium | reverse complement strand
TCGGATCGCCAAGGATGATCGGCCACGCGATCGCCGAATACGTCTTCGAACGCAGCGCCCACGAAATGTCTCCGCATGGCCGCGCATGTTCCGCTTCAAGCTCGCGGCATGCCTGTCGCTCGAGCTCGTCGCGATGCCGCGCGAGATTGGCGTCGATGCCGCCGGGATCGCGCATTGCCAGAGTGCCGGCGGCGCGAAAATGGAGGAGGTTAATGCCGGCAAGCGAACTCAGGGTGGCCACGCCCGTTTCGCGCGCGTTTCGTAGCGTCCAGAACACCGGCAGCACCGCGAACACCGCGATCAACACCGCCGCCGCCGAAATTCGCCATCGTCGATCTGCACCGATCAGGAGCGCGATGGCGAGCGGTGCGCCGAGCGCGATCGCAATCGGTCGTACCAAAGCCGTGGCTCCGGCAAGCAAACCGGCCATGACCGACCACCCCAACGCTTTGCTGCTGCTGGGCGCCTTTATCGCAAAGTAGGTGCAACACGCGGCGTCGAGCAGCAAAGCGGCGGCGAGGGTTTCGCTCAATATCGACATCGAGCTTTGAACGCCCGGCAAGTCGAGTGCGACGATGAGCCCGGCAATGACCGCGACCATGGACGAGCCCGAAGCCTTTCGCACCAGCCACACTGTGCCCGCGACGATCGCAACCCATAACGCATGTTGCGCCACGACTGCGCCCGCATAGTCAAGGCCCGTCGACAGAAACGCGGCGAGGAACAACGGGTATCCCGGCGTGTAGCGGGTTTCCGGCTGGCCATTGGCATCCAGAGAGGCGCCGTGCTCGACGAGCGATTGCGCCTGCGTCGTATAGAAGGCGGAATCGAACTCGAACCGCGGAGCTACTGCGAGTGCCAGCCCAAGATGCAGGGCCGCAGCGACGCCGACGGGCAGCCAATCGCGGATGGTCACTGCACTCGCAAGCGATCAAGGACAGGCTTCAGGATCGCGCGGCCAATATATTCGGAGCCTTTCGGCGTCACGTGTCCGTGATCGAGCGCCATCAAGTCGAGCTCGCCCTCACCAGGGACACGAGCCAGGCAGGCCTTGTCGCGACAGAGCGCGTCGAGCAACGAAAGATAGGTCACGCCAGGAATGCCGTCCACCTTCTCGGCCAGCTGCCGATCGAGCGTAAACAGGTTGGGATCGATGCCGGCACTGACGTATTCAACCCGATCGACGAGATGATGCTCGGCAAAGATGCGCGGCAGGCTCGGATACCACATCGGGAACGGCCCTATGACAATGACATGCTGCGAGCCCAGGTCAAGAGTGTGTCGGGCGAGACGCGCCCAGTCAATGGACGTGTGACCAGCCATCTGCGCGACGATGGTGACCCGCGGACGCAAGCGGCGAATTTGCTCCATGGCATAGAGATTCGCCTTCTCGCAGCGTCGATCGTGCTGGGTCAAGTCGAAGTTGTCGATCGCCGCTCCGCACGCCGAGGTCGCAACCTGTGCCAACACCGTCCCCGGAGCCAGTTGGTCACGCAAACCGAGCGACAGCGACTGCGCGAACGAATCGCCCCACAGAAACAACGTGCCATTCGCTCCCGGCGTGGTGCATGACGGATCGACCGTGGTCCGCGTGACGCCGGTGGTCCAATCCATGAAGTCACACTCGTGACGATACGGTTCACGCAGCGTCTGCACGCGCATGCGTTCGTAGAATTCGACCAGGTGCGCGGCGTCGCTGCGATTGATCGGCCTCTCGATGTAACCGGCGGCAAGATGCGTCGACCAGCCCACGGCGGCCACGGCAACCATCGCTGCCGAAAGCGCCGGGACCGCCCACCGCGGTCGTGAGGCAAACCGGATCGGCCATTCAACAAATCGATACGTCGCCCATGCGAGCACCACACTGATCGCAACCAGCAGGAGACGGACGGCACCCGAAGGGTAGCCGACAACGGCAATACGCGCGAATGACAGTAACGGCCAATGCCACAGATATAGCGGATAACTGATCAAGCCGACCCACACTACGAGCGGCAACGACAACACGGTGCGGTTGAACCAGGCCTGCGGCCCGGCGGCGATGATCAGGAACGTGCCCAGGACGGGCAACATCACCCACAACCCCGGGAACACACGCGTCGAATCGATTAACGCCACAGCAGCGGCGATCATCAGCAGTCCGGCAATGCTGAACGCGTTGGCGGTAAGGGCCGAACGCGTGATCCGGTCCTTCACTGCCGCCAGCTGCGCGTCATACTCGATGCATGCCAGGGTCGCGCCGGCCAGCAACTCCCAGAAGCGGTTCCACGGCGCGTAGAAGGCCGGCGTGCGATCGATGCGCACGGTCCAGATCGAGAGCAGAAACGATACGGTGCCAATCGCGAGCGTGATCGCCAGCGGACCGCGCCTCCAGCGCGCCGCCACCACCAGCAGCGCGGGCCACACCAGGTAAAACTGCTCCTCGATCGCCAGTGACCACAGGTGTAACAACGGTTTCAGCCCGGCGGCGGTGTCGAAGTAGCTGGCCTCTTGCCACAACAGGAAGTTGGCGCCGAATGCAGCGCCGGCGGCAAGGTGGCGGCCAACGCGTGCGTAATCGTCGGCGAAGAGCCGGAACCAGCCGGCAATAGCCACTGCGGCCAGTACCAGGGCCAGCGCCGGGAAAATTCGGCGAATGCGACGCGCGTAGAAATCGGCAAAGCTGAAACGGTTCTCGGCCAGCCGCCCGAGGATGATTCCGGAAATCAGGTAGCCGGAAATGACAAAGAAGACGTCAACGCCAACAAAGCCGCCTGGCAGATGAAAGGGAAACGCGTGGTAGACAACGACCACACCGACGGCGATGGCGCGAAGGCCGTCGATGTCCGGCCGGTAATGCCCGCGGTCCCGATCCGCCGCGGCGCGCGCAAACGCGCCGATCATCGCAATGCGGTCCCGAACTGCTCTGCGGACTCGAACCGGTTTTTCGCCACGCCATCAATCGCGCGGAGGATGGCCTCACTCGCGTGAACAGGAATGTCAGCGGTGAGTGTTGCGGGTGCGGCCGGTTTCACTTGCAGCATCTGCCCTATCAACTCGGGCAGCGATGGCGCCTTGAACGGCAGTTTTCCCGTCGCCATCTGGTATGCAAGCACGCCCATGGTGAACACATCAGCGCGCGCGTCTGGAGCGCCGCCCATCAGGATCTCCGGCGCCACGTATGGCAGCTCCTGCTCGCTGGCTTCCTGCCCGCGCAACTCCTGCTCGCGCATTGTCGCTAGTACGTCCTGTACTGACTTGATTCCGGCGGTGGACATAACCAGCATTTCGGCGGACCTGTCTGCCGTGGCGCCGCCTTGTTGCTCGGCGCGAAGGCGAATCATGTCCGGGTTGACGCCGCAAATGAACCCGCCCTTCCGGTTCAATATCGAGACCGCGCTCAACGCCTGCGTGATCAGATGCTGGACGCGCGGCCACGGCATGGCGCCGGTCTCAGCCATCGCCTGCCGCAGGCTCGGGCCCTGAATCAGATCGGTGACCACGTAAACGGCGCGCTCGTCCTCGGCGAAATCACGGACCTGAAGCAGGCTCGGATGCGACACCTGCAGCGTTCTGGCTTCGAGCAGGAACCGGGCGCGAACGACGCTCCAGTTGGGGTGCTCATCGCGCTTGAGAATGCGAATCGCGACCTCGATGCCAAGAGCGCGATGGGTGCCGAGATAGACGAGGCTGCCGAGCCGGCCGCGACCAAGGAGCGGGCCCAGCTCATACTTTGACAGCAATCCGCTCTCGGAAGCCGGCGCGACGCGCGGCGATGCAGTGGCGTCAGGACCCGCGGCCGCACTCAGCGCGTCGATGAACTCCGCCACGCTCTTCCATCGCACCGACAGGTCGCGATCGAGCGCGCGCATGATCGCATCGTCAATCGCCTTCGGCAGGCCGTCGCGCCGTGCT
>DASVFC010000292.1:0-3406 GCA_036380235.1 Vicinamibacterales bacterium | reverse complement strand
GCTGTTTGGTCCTGCGCCGGCGACGGTGACGATGGCTGTGGACTCCACGCTGCTCTCGACGATCATCACATCGAACAAACGGCGGATGCTGTTTAACAGTACGGCGCCGGCGGTGGCGCTATGGTGCGGCGCCCAGACGTTCTTCTGGATCTCAGGGGCGACGCCGCTCTACGACAAGCCGATCAGGGCGGAGACCGTCGCGTTGCCTCTGGCCTGTTTCGCCGCGGTCTATTTCGTTTTGAACTCGGGTCTCACCGCGACGGCGATCGCCCTCGAAAAACGCAAGTCGGCCGCTGCAGTGTTCCAATCGCACTTCGGCGTCGTGTCGCTGAACTGGTTTGCGGCCGCCTCGGCGGCGTTCGTCCTGGTGCAGGTCGCGCAGTACTGGAGCCTCGTGGCGATCGGCGTCGTCGTGCCGCTCATCGCCGTCATTCATCTCGCGATGCGTTCGTGGACCGGCCGTATTCAGGATGCGGAGCAGCATGTCGCCACCGTCGACAAGTTGTATCTCTCAACGATCGGCGCACTGTCCACCGCGATTGAAGCCAAAGACGGCGTGACCAGCAGCCATATTCATCGCGTGCAGCACTACGCCATGGGCCTCGCCCGGGCAATCGGCAATCTCGACGTGCAAACGCTGAAGGCGATCGAAGCGGCGGCGCTGTTGCACGATACCGGCAAGCTGGCGGTGCCAGAGCGCATCCTCAATAAGCCGGGCAAGCTGACGCCAGCCGAATTCGAGACGATGAAGCTGCACGTGGACGCCGGCGCCGATATCCTGTCGTCGATCGACTTCCCGTATCCGGTCGTGCCGATCGTACGTGCGCACCACGAGAACTGGGACGGTACAGGGTATCCGAACGGGCTGAAGGGCCTCGATATTCCAATCGGCGCGCGCATCTTGTCGGTGGTGGATTGTTACGACGCGCTGACTTCCGATCGGCCGTATCGCGGCGCGATGACGGACCAGCAAGCGCTGGCGATCATCCGCGAGCGTCGCGGCACGATGTACGACCCGGTGATCGTCGACACGTTCGAGCGCGTGGTTCGTGACATCGGCCCGATGGCGGCGCAACCTCAGATGCAACGCGCGATCGATCAGATCAACCGTGCCGCCACGCCACAAGAGATTCCCGTCACGGTCGCTCCCACGCCGGCCGCCACGCACTCTGAGGGCCCCGATTCCCTGGCGGCGCTTGCCAACCTGGCGCGCATTGTCACCGGACGGCCATCGGCCACTGACTTGGCGTCCATGATCTGGGCGCACGCGCGGCACATCGTGCCGAACGCGAGCTGCGCCTTCTTCCTCAACGAGCCGGCCCGTGACGCGGTGGCCGTGAAGTTCGTCGCCGGCGAAGCTTCCGCTGTGCTACAGGGCCTCGAAATAAACGTTGGCGATCGCCGGACCGGGTGGGTGGCGGAGAATCGACAGCCGATTGTGAATTCGGAGGCGCAACTCGATCTCGGCTCCGAAGCGGCCTTCCTGGGTTTGCGGTTCTGCGTGTCGTTGCCGCTCGCCAGCGAGGGGCAGCTCGCCGGCGTGCTGTCGCTGTATGCGAAGGAAGCCTTCACGCCCGAGCAGGTGGAGAAGCTGCACTACGTACTGCCGCACCTGGCGGTGATGTTCCTTGCTATGGACAAGCGCACCGAGACGGCCGCGACCACGTCCCGCTCACAGCTGCGCGTCGTTTCGAGCCGATAATAGCGTCGGTGTTTGAGGCAATCGTCGTCGGACTCGGCGGCATGGGTAGCGCCGCTGTGGCGCACCTGGCCAGGCGCGGTCAACGCGTCCTCGGTGTCGAACAGTTTCAACCCGGTCACCCGCACGGGTCGAGCCACGGGCGATCGAGAATCATCCGGCTCGCGTACTTCGAGCATCCTGCGTACGTGCCACTGCTGCGCAGAGCCTATGAATTGTGGCGGCGGCTCGAAGTGGACAGCGGCCGGCGGATCCTGCAGATGACTGGCGGCCTGATGATCGGCACACCGGGTAGCGACGTGGTGGCCGGCAGCCTGCGCAGCGCGCGAGAACACGGTCTCGCGCACGAACTCCTCGACGCGGGCGAAATTCATCGCCGCTTTCCCCCATTCACTCCGCCTTCCGACACCGTCGCCTTGTACGAAAGGGAAGCAGGTTCCCTATTTCCGGTGGAGGCCATTCGCGCGCACCTTGACGTTGCGGCGAAGGGTGGAGCGGCTTTGCATTTCGACGAGCGGGTCGACGACTGGCGGGTGCGGCCGTCGGGCACGATCGAGGTCGTCACGACCCGAGCGACATACGAATGCGCACGGCTGATCCTTGCGCCGGGCGCGTGGGCGTCGACGTTATTCAAGATCGACTGGCTGCCGCTCGAAGTGGAACCCCAGATGCTGTACTGGTTCGAGCCGGCGGGCGGCGCGGCGCCGTTCGCGCCGGATCGATTTCCGATCTACATCTGGGACGTCGGCGGCAGCGTCCAGTTCTACGGCTTTCCGGCAGATGCGGACAAGCGCGTCAAGGTGGCGTTCTTTCGATCGGCGAAGATTGACGAGACCTCGATGCGCGCAGTACTCGATCCGTACATACCCGCGCTGGCGCGAGGCACCTTAGTGGACGCGGTCAGCTGCAAATACACCCTGACGCCCGATCATCACTTCGTGATCGATCACCATCCCGATCATCCCCGGGTGGTGATTGCATCTCCCTGTTCGGGGCATGGCTACAAGTTCGCGGCGGTGGTGGGTGAAATCGTCGCCGATCTGGCGATCGACGAGACGACACGGCATCCAATCGAGTTGTTTGCCGTGTCGCGCTTTCGATAGCGCTACGGCAAGTTGGCGAGGCGGAAGATGACCTTGGCGATGCCGGAATAGTCTTCTTCGCCCTCGCCGGCGGCGATCTGCGCGTTGACGGTCTGGTTGACGACGGCGCTCGCCGTCGCCGGCACTCCGTACTCGTTGAGCGTGTTCATCGCGATGCCGAAATCTTTCTTGAACAATTTGGCCTTGAACCCCGGCTTCCAGTTGCCGGTGATCATGCGTTCGCCATGCACTTCGAGCACGCGGCTTTGCGCGAAACCGCCCATCAACGCCGCGCGCACCTTCAGCGGATCGACGCCGGCCTTGCGGGATAAGGCGATTGCTTCAGCCACCACCGACATCGTGCCGCCCAGCACGATCTGATTGCACACCTTGCAGATTTGTCCGGCGCCGGAATCGCCGACATGGATGATGCGTTCCGGCTTGCCCATCGCGCCGAGCACGTCGCGAACCGATTCGAGCGCCGCCGCGTCGCCGCCGACCATGAACGTCAGCGTGCCATCGATTGCGCCGATCTCGCCGCCGCTCACCGGTGCGTCAAGCATCGAGCCGCCGAGCTCCCTGGCGCGCGCCGCCAGGCGGCGCGCCGTCGCCGGCGCGATGGTGC
>DASVFC010000291.1:0-4551 GCA_036380235.1 Vicinamibacterales bacterium | reverse complement strand
GCGATGCGGACTTTGCGACGTGGGGTGGAGGCGTTGTCGGGTCTTCTCGTCGCCGAACCAGGACCGCACTTCGTCACTCGTCCGGTCAGACCAATCACGCTCGTGGCGTCCTGGACCTTCTTCGTAATGTCGTCTGTGGTCGGCCATCGAATAATCCTCACTACATGCGTTGCGCCTAGCGACGCGGTGATGTGGTGGTTATGCCGGGCACGGAAAGCAAGAGCGCTGCCATTTTTGCAATCAAAGCAAAAGCGCAAAGATCGCAGGAAGCGCCGCGATCTGACGTCGCTCGCGAGCGCGCCATGGTTGCAGCGCGACACAACAGTGGAAGGAGGCGACCTAAATCACAAGGGCGTGGCCGCCGTGTTACCAACAGTCACCGTGCGTCTAGAAAAAACCGATGACGCGGCCAGCTCAGCCGGAAGAAATGTTCTGCCATCGAGTGTTTCGCCTCGTCCATCGATCCGAGCTCCATCACCGGAGCGGTGTTCGCTTTACTCGGCGGTGAGACCACGGCGGCGTAGAATGCTTCTGCAATGCGGCATGAAGCGGCATACGGTCGCAAGGCCACGTTCTGGGAGGACCTCGGAATCGGCGTGGCGGTGTTCGCTGCCAGCGCGGTCGTCATCTTCGGCATCGGGCTGTGGACCCGGTATGTCGCGGCGATGCTGTTCGTTCTCTCCACGGCCGTGCTGGCGTGGCACAGCGGCTTTCGGCCGGCGCTGATCGCCACTATCTTCAGCACCATCGCCGTCGGTCCGCTGACCACCGCGCTCGACGCCTCTGCGGGCGTGATCAACGTTCAACTCCGCATCCTGTCCGTTGCCGTCGTCTGCACAGTCGTGTCGTGGCTGTGCGGCAATCTCTATCGCGCGCGTGAGCGTCTGCTCATCGATCAATCGCGCCTTCGTGAAAGCGAAAGCTTTCATCGCCTGATCGGTGAGCTCGCGTCTGACTTCGCCTTCCACGCGCGCATCGAGCTGAACAATCAGGTGGTGATCGATTCGGCCACCAGCGGATTGCAGGCCGTGCTCGGCTACTCGCTCGCCGATCTTCAGAACCGCCCCGGTCTGTCGCTGATCCATCCGGAGGATCGGCCCGACCTGCAGGACGCGCTGAGCCGCGCCGGCGCCGGCGAGGAGGTCAAAGGTGAAGGCCGCGTCATCGCCAAAGACGGGCGCGTCGTACATGTCGAATATCGCGCGCATCCGGAACGCAATCCTGACGGCAGCCTCGCCGGCGTGCTTGGCGCGTTCCGCGATGTCTCGCTCGAGAAGCAGCAGCAGGAGGCGCTCGCGGCCGAACGGCAACGGCTGCTCGTCGACATCAGCAAGCGCCAGGCAATCGAAGCCGAGTTACGCAAGTCCAAGGAGGAGGCGGAACGCCGCGCCAACGAAGCCGAGGAAGCCCGCGCGGCGGTCAAGGACCGTGAACAGCGGCTGCACCACGAAGCGCAGCTCAAGGACGAATTCCTGGCCACGCTCGCGCACGAGTTGCGCAACCCGCTCGCGCCGCTGCGCAACGTCGCCGAAATCCTGCGCCTCGAGGAGTTGAGCGCGACGGCGCGCCAGGCCACCGGCGTGATGGAGCGCCAGATCTCGCAGCTGGTACGGTTGATCGACGACTTGATGGACGTCAGCCGCATTACACGCGGGCAGCTGACGCTGCGGCGTGAGCGCGTTGATCTGCGAGCGATCATCGCCAGCGCCGTCGAGACCGCGCAGCCGCAGATGACCGGCGCCAACGTGTCGCTGACCGTGGACCTGCCGGAGCAGCCGCTGACACTAGACGCCGACGCGACGCGCATCTCGCAGGTATTCCTCAACCTGTTGACCAACGCGGCGAAGTTCACGCCGCACGGCGGACAAGTGGCGATCACCGCGAAGACAAACGTCGATCGGGTGTCGGTGATCGTGCGCGATACGGGCATCGGCATCGATCCGGAAGATCAGGAACGGGTATTCGGCATGTTCGTGCAGCTCAACCGCGACATGCGCCGTTCGCAAACCGGCCTCGGCATCGGCCTCACGCTAGTGAAGCAGATGACGGAGCTGCACGGCGGCAACGTGGCGGTATGGAGCGCGGGACTTGGCAAGGGCACCGAGTTCACGGTGACGCTTCCCCTCGCCGAACACTACGCCGTGCCGCGCGCCACCCCTGAGACGAGTGAAAGTCCGCGGGGACGCTGGAAAATCCTCGTCGCCGACGACAGCCAGGATGGCGCAGACAGCCTTGCCTTCCTGCTGCGCGCCGCTGGACACGACGTGCATGTCGCCTACGAGGGTCGTACCGCGATCCGCCTCGCCGGCGAGCTCAGGCCGGACGTGGTCCTCCTCGACATCGGTATGCCCGAGGTGTCGGGTTATGACGTGGCGCGCGCGATTCGCCGAGAGGCATGGGGCCGTAGTATTCGCCTGATTGCCCTCACCGGGTGGGGCCAGGCCGAACACCGCCGGCGGTCCCTCGAGGTCGGTTTCGACGACCACCTCGTCAAGCCGGTTGAACTTGATGTGCTGGAGAACCTCCTGCAGATGGGCATTTCGACGCCCATTTCAGGCAAGATTCAACCTACTAGTTAGCCGTCCTCGTTTCGGGTCGGGCGTGGAATTAACCCAACTGTGGCACGCGGTTTGTAGTGAGGCGTATCGTTGCGCGTGTGGGCGCAGGGGGAGGATCGGAAAACCATGAGAGTTAATTCCTGGTTGATTGCAGGGCTGCTCGCGATTGCGGTGCCCGCGGCGGCGCAACAAACGCCCGCCACTGCAAGCCAGCAACCTGATGATTCACAGGCCACCGGCGAACGCGGTAGGGTGGCAGTCACAACCGACGGTGACGCCGGCCTCTGGTGGGTTCCTCTTGCCGATACCAACGGCAGGCGCCGCACGCGCGGCTCTATCCAGCGCAACTCTTTTAATACCCCCCAGGGCCAGATGAACGTGGCGAATTTCACTGCCAACGTGTCTTATGGCCTCACGGACCGCTGGGACATCTTCGGCGCCTGGGACTTGATCCAGCGCGTTGACCGGGACAACTTACAGCTCTTTAATGCCGATCCGGAGCGCGGCGGCGTCGACCCGCGCACGCCCTTCGCCAGCGACCGGTGGACGGGCAACAAGATGGGCGACCTCCGCGTCGGCACCAAATACGCGTTCCTCAGCGAGGAAGCCGGCAACGGCGTTGGGCTGGCAGCGCGCGGTTACATCAATCTGCCCACCGGCGATAACGACGAGGGTGCCAGCCTCGGTGGCGTTGCCGCCGATATCTCCGGCGTGCTCAGCAAGTGGTTGTCGAACAAAGCCGTCGTCTCCGCCGAGCTGGGCTACAACTTCCGCAAGAACCCCGAAGATCCCGTCGTGGCGCACGTGCCGAACTTCCTGCGCTGGGGCGCCGGCCTCGGCATCACGCCCAACCAGAACTGGTTGATTCACGGCGAATTCCTCGGCCGCACCTACGAGCGCGATACCACGTCGCTCGATAACCCGATCACCGCCGAGGACGGCACGGTGAGCCCGATCGTGACAGATACCGATCACACCACGTCGCTCACGGCAGGTGTGACCTGGTTTGCCAACAACGGCCTCTTCATCGGCACCGAGCTGCGCTGGGACTGGCCGCGGGTTGAGCGCGTCAACGCGTCGGAAGATTCCAACGGCGACTACGTCGACTATCACGTGCGCATTGGCTGGAGCCCGCGGAAGTTCGTGCCGCCGGCGCCGGTGGAGACTCCTCCGCCGCCGACGCCCGCACCGCGTGCGCACGATTTGTCGGTGAAGGCCGCTTGCGATCCCTGCACGGTGGAAGTCGGTAAGGCATCGACGGTCACTGCGGTTCCGACCAGCTCGATCGGTTGCGTCGTGGCCTACGCCTGGAGCGCGCCGACCGGCACCTTCGGCGACCGGACACAGGCCAAGACCACGTGGACGGCGCCGATGCAGGAAGGCTCAGTACCGGTGACGGTCACGGTGACGTGCCCGCAGGATAACCGCACCGCCAGCGACACGGTGACCATCCAGGTCGTGCGCCCGGCGGCGAAGGTCTACACCTTCGAAGACGTGCACTTCGACTTCGACCGCTACACGCTGCGGCCCGAAGCGCTGCGCATCCTCGAACAGGCCGTCACGGCAATGAAGGAAAACGCCACGCTGCGCCTGACGCTCGAAGGCCACACCTGCAACATCGGCACGGCCGAATACAACCTGGCGCTCGGCGAACGCCGCGCCGTGGCGGTGCGTGAATATCTCAGCTCGAACGGCATCAACGCCGATCGCCTGCAGACCGTGAGCTACGGCGAAGAGCGTCCCAAGCACGACAACTCTCGTGAAGAGACGCGCCGCCTCAATCGGCGCGCCGCGCTGACGGTTCGTCTATCTCAGTAACGCTCGAGGGCCGGGGCTTCGGCTCCGGCCCTTCGCTTGAGAGGGGACTTATGGGTATCGACGATCTGGCGATGATGGCGAATACGCCGGCGACTCCCGCGGACGTCGAGAAGGCGCGCGACGCGGAAATCGGCAAGGCGGCGGCCGGCGAAACGATGCCGTCGCCAAAGGACGA
>DASVFC010000290.1:0-7725 GCA_036380235.1 Vicinamibacterales bacterium | reverse complement strand
ACGTCCTTTTCTCCCAGGCAGAAATCTCGCGCCGGCAGATCGTACACAGCCACGTGAACAACGTCGCCTCTCCGCGCCACGACGACAAGTGGCGCACCCCTGAGATCAACGAGTTCTGAACGAGGTCCTCAGCGGCGTCGGGATCGCGCAGGCGAAGCACGGCGAAGCGAAACAGCCTCGGGAAATAGTCCGCGAAGAACTCGTCGAACGCATCTTCATCGCCGCCGAGCATGCGCCGGACCAGCTCCCGCTCGCCGCCGTTGACCATCTGGATCAGTTAGAGGTCCCTTCGTTTAGTGATCCTTCGCTGAGGGCGGCGTCTTTCGCGAAATGAATCCTGCGACGGCGAAGGATTCGTCCGTTACGACCCTCTAACTGATCCAAACCACAACGCCTGGAACGACTGACCACAATGGTAATTCAGTCAGTTGGACCGGTGAGCGGTTTGGGAGGACAGATGAGATGGCGACGGTGACGGAGCTGGGATGCTGACCGAACGAAACCTCTGGGTCGGCGCCACCTCGGTGGCGATCGGCATCCTGTTGCTGATGATCCTGCAGCTGCCGCCTGAACGCCGCGGCCGGGCGATGCCGCGCTTTGACGACCCAGGCGCGGCGGCACGCAGCGATCTGGCCTGCCGCCCGCCCGACGATGGTTGGCTGGATATCCCGCTCTTTTACGTCGGCGGGACGCCGACACTCGTTCGCGTTTACACAGGGCCACAGAGCGTTGGGCGTCACCCTGCGGTGAGGTGCGCTTGATTCCCCACACACCGGTTCCCGATGAATTACGGATCGCTTTGGGCTGGAGGCAACGATGACAAGGATGGAATGGCTGGTGATCGCGGCGGTCGTTGCGCCAACAATGGCATGCGGCGGCAGTCCGGCCGCCCCGACAGCGCCCGCGAACATCGCAGGTTCCTATAGCGCGAGCATCACCGCATCATCGACCTGCTCGGCGAATATGCCATCGACGACGCGCGTGCTCAATGCCGCCGCGGAAGTGTCTCAGACCGGTGCGACGGCTCAGCTGCAGTTCAATATTCATGGCGGCAGCCCCGTTTCGGTGACCGGCACGGTCTCCGGCCAGACGATCACTTTACCGAGCCTCTCGTTCAACGGAAGCGCATCGGGCAACGCCATTTCGGTCGTCGCCGCAGCGAGTACAGCGAACGTCGCCACGACCAATGGCGAGATCGCGGGCACCCTCAACGGCACCTATCAGGCGTCAGGAACGAGCTGCAACGCAGCCGACCATCAACTGCAGATGCGCAAGTGCGTCGTGACCTGCTCAGGCAACGTCTGCACGTGTGCGTGATGGAGCTTATGCGCACAACCCGAATCCTCTGGCTCGGCACCACCACCCTGGCGATCAGCGGCCTGCTCCTCACGCTCCAAACGCGGCCGGAACAGCGCGACCGAACGACGCCTCGTTTCGACGAACCGGATGCGGCGGCGCAGAGCGATCTGGCACGCCGTCGACCCAGTGATGGCCGGGTGGATATGTCCCAATCGTACGCAGCGGCGACGCGGCACGTCACATCGCTGGCGCGATTCTCATCGGCTGTCGGCCGAGACATTCCCAATGCACAACCGGCATCACGCCTCTGGCTGTCCGGTTCACGGGTGATGTCGCTGAGACAGACCAGCACCGCCACCGGCGTGCTCGACGCGTGGACGCCGCTTGGCCCAGGCAACATCGGCGGCCGCACTCGCGTCGTGAAGTTTCACCCGACGGTTCCGACCACGCTGTTCGCGGCCGGCGTGTCGGGAGGGATTTGGAAGAGCGACGACAACGGCATCACCTGGCGCCCCACCGGCGATGGCCTGACGAACATCGCGGTGAACTCCTTGCTCATCGATCCGGCCCGTCCTGACGTGATGTATGCGGGCACCGGCGAAGGTTATTTTCGCGAGGAGATCCGCGGCACTGGTTTGCCGCTCCGCGGCAGCGGGATTTACGTCACCACCGACGGCGCCAGGAGCTGGCAGCAGCTTGCCGCCACCAACACACCCGATTTTCATTGGGTCAACGATCTGGAATTCGGCGTCAACGATTCGCGGCGCATCTATGCAGCGACACGATCCGGCGTGTGGCGATCGACGGACCACGGCGCAACGTGGGCGCGGCTGCTCGCCGTCAACGTGCGCGGCGGCTGCCTCGATCTCGCGCTGCGGCCCGATCGGTCCGAAGACGTGCTGTTCGCATCGTGCGGATCGTACGAGCAGGCGACCGTCTACCGCTTTCCTCGCGCCGCGGATCGATCCGATGCGGAAGTGGTGCTGCGGGAGCCCAACATGGGCCGCACCTCGTTGGCCATCTCGCCGTCGAACCCCGATGTGATGTATGCGCTGGCGGCGAGCAACGTTCCCGGACCGCAAGGCATTTACGAGCAGGGTCTGCTCGCCGTATATCGCACCGATCGCGGCGGCCTGGCCGGTTCGTGGGAAACGCGCGTCAATAACCAGGACCCGACGTTCCTCAACACCATGCTGTTGACCAACGTCTCCAGCGCCGCGGCTCGCGTCTGCAGCCCGCAGGGCTCGAACGCGATGCCGGTTGTGATGGGGTGGTACAACAACGTGATCGCCGTCGATCCGCGCGATCCGAATCGCGTGTGGGCCGCCGGAGTCGACTGGTTGCGGTCCGATGACGGCGGGCGAAACTGGGGACTGGCGAGCTGGGCTAATCCTAATCTGCCTGCGTATAGCCATGTCGATCAGCACGCCATCACGTTTCATCCGCAGTATGACGGCGAGAGTAATCAGATCGCGCTGATTGGCAACGACGGCGGTATTTTCCGGACCACCAATGCGCGCGCGGCGACGTCGAACGGACCGCAGGCCATGTGCACCGGCGGCCAGCCGATCCAGGTGGCATGGACGTCATTGAATCGCGGCTACGGCGTGACGCAGTTCTATCACGGCACGCCGTTTTCCGACGGCACGCAGTATCTCGCCGGCGCCCAGGACAACAACACGCTGCTTGGATCCGATGCGACAGGTCCGGATGGATGGCGCCCGATCTTTGGCGGCGACGGCGGGTTCAGCGCGGTGCATCCAACGCTGATGGGTCTGTGGCTGATGGAATTTCAGTGGGGCAACCTTGGCCGCACGACCAACGGCGGCTTCACCATTACGGGGCCTCCCCAATCGCGAGCCGGCCTCGATCCGATCTTCGCAAGCAATATTGGTCCGGAGAGCAACTACCTGTTCATTCCTCCGTTCACGCACGATCCGGGCACCAATAACATCTGGCTGGGCGGTAACTACTTGTATCGCGGGCCCTCATTCGGGCAGACGTGGCAGAAAGTCGGCGGCCTGATGCCAGACGGCAGCCGCATCAGCGCGATTGCGGTGTCGGCACGTACTGCCGGCACGCTCGCGATTGGCACCGATAAGGGTCACATCAGTCGGGTAGTGGACGGCGGCGGCACCTCCGTCACCACCGCCTTCGCCGTGCCACGCAGCGGCTGGGTGACGTCGATCGCCTTCGATCCGCTCGACGACAATGTGCTCTATGCCACGTATGGCAACTTCGGCGGCGCGCACGTGTTCCGCAGTATCGACGGCGGCGCCACCTGGCAAAGCCTCGATGGCTCCGGCCCCGCGGGCTTACCCGACATCCCGGTCCACTCGATCGTCGTCGATCCGGACGATCGGCAGCGGCTGTACCTGGGCACCGATCTCGGGGTGATGGTGTCGATCGATGGCGGCCGCACGTGGATGACCGAAGAGACAGGATTTGGGCCGGCCGTGACCATGTGGCTGTCGCTGCTTCGCACAACAGCGGGACAGAAACAATTATTCGCGTTCACCCATGGCCGCGGCGCGTGGCGCGTCACGATCCGGTGACGTGCGAATGACTTTGCGTGGTCATTTAATCATTCTGATCGGTATCGTCGGCATTGCGTGTGGACAAGAAGCAACACCGACGTCGCCGACGGCGCCGACGGCATCTACCCCGGTCACTCAAAGCAGTCCGACTGCAACTGACCTGCCGGCGTCGCTCTCGACGGCCTTCGACGCCATGGTGATGCCGGCCGGCGCCGCATGCTCGATATCCGTCAGCCAGCACGGGCAGGTGGTTCTTGAACGAGGACGCGGACAGACTGCTCCGGGACGCCAGGCGTCCGCTGATTCCTTGTATCGCATCGCCTCGCTGACCAAGCCAATCACCGCGAGCACCGTGCTGATCAGCGAGCGCGCAGGGAGACTTAGTCGTACCGACAAGCTCAATCGATTCCTCACCTACGCAGAGCCCGCGCCAACGCTCGACGAGCTGATCAAGCACATCCCCGGCCTGTCGAATTACACCAGCACCTCGGCGTACCAGGGAGGAAATACCTCGCCCACTACCCTGGACAACCTCCTGTCGCTCATCCAGCCCTGGGATGGCATCCGGCGGAACCAGTACAGCAACTCGCATTACGCATATCTGGGCGCGGTTCTGCAGCAGGTGAATGGGCTCCGCTATGAAGACGTCGTGCAGCGTGACATCTTCGGCCCGGCGGGGATGTCCCGGTCGTCGTTTTCGATTCCTGCGGAATCAGAATCTGTCGGCTATCCATTCCCGTCGAGGACGCATCCGACATGGGCCTTTGCCGCCGGCGCCGTGACATCGACCGCGGCCGACCTGAATCGTTTCAATCAGGCACTGTTGCGCAACCAGTTCGGATTCGGCGCGGTCGAGAGCTTTGACCGCAGCGCGGGAGTTGTCAGCTTCGGAATGGGCTCGAGCGCCGGCAATGGCGACCTTCGCTTCACACACACCGGCGGGCTCGACAGCTACAGCTCGGTCAGTGTCATCTTTCCCAGCGATCGATCGAGCGTCGTTGTTCTCTGCAACTTTCCCAACAACGGAGGCAACGCTCTGATCAACTTCGTGCTCGCGCCGGGGGGCATCAGGAGTCTCATGCTCGGGCGGTGACGGAGCCTTGTCGGGTACGCTCGCGAACTCTTCGAACGATCACAATTTTGTCGTCGCTCCCTGCTCCGATAATTCTTCTCCTACCTGTTCATGGGGGTTGATCGGCACACCCTTTTCAAATAGATTCCGCTCTTCACATCCCGGAGAACCTGACATGCGCTTCGCCCCCGTAAATGCGCGCTTCTCTGCCGTCGTCTTCTTCGCGATCGCCTTCGCCGTCTTGCCTGCCTCGATGGCAATGGCCGCGCCGATCCTGGTGAAGTTCGATGTCACGCTTTCTCAACCTGGACCTGTGGTTGATTCCGATGCCGGCATCGTGGTCGACAACGCCTCGACGGAACTCGACAACCTCAATGGGACCAATGTCGGCGGAGTCCTTTTCGATCCCGAGTTCATCGATGTGACAAGCACCGCGGCGTTGACCACATTGGCCTACATGATTCAAGGTGGCTTCGACGACCATGGCACCTCCGGCTACAGCACCGCATGGCCGCTGGGTACCGCGATTTTGTTTTCCAACTTCGTGCTCGACCAGCCGGGTACGCTCGCGTCTGTCAGCGTGACGGTGGACAATGTGGCGGGTACGCCGCAAGTCGTGGGCGCTGGTGGCGGGGCCCTCGTCGAAGGTGTTGACTACCTCGTGAGCCCGAATAGCTTGCAGCTCCAACTGTTTGGTCTGGGGATTCTCGAGCAGCCAGGCCTTCTACCGCTCGGGCAAATGACGTTTCAGCTGAATTTCGAGGCCGTCGATCCGCCGGTTAGAGTGCCGGAGCCTGCGTCGTCGCTGCTGCTGTTCGGCATGGGAATGACCGCGCTGGCAGCACGCCGGCGACTCTTCCGACGTCAGTAAACGCTGCACCGGTTGACGGCGGGACGGCATGGTCGATTTGTTGAAATGCGAAGACTTCGAACCGCACCTGCATTCGCGGTTTGAGATGACCGTTGGCGAGGCGGCGACGTCGCTCGAGCTGATTGCGGTCGAGCGGCTGCCGCAGCAACCGCGCGTCCGACAGCCTTTCTCGCTGCTGTTCAAACACGCCGGGACAACGGTCTGCCCGCAGGGCATTTATCGTTTGTCGCACGCAGAACTGGACGAGTTTGAAATCTTCCTGGTCCCGATAGGACGGGACGAATCAGGCGTGCGGTACGAGGCGATCTTCAACTGACGCAAAACGCGCTGGAGGGCGGAGTGGCGGATCCATTTCTCGGAGAGATAAAAATCCTCAGTTTCGCTTTTGCACCCAAGGGTTGGGCCCTGTGCAACGGCCAGCTTCTCCCAATCAATCAGAACCAGGCGCTGTTCGCGCTGCTGGGAACGATGTACGGGGGCAACGGTCAAACCAACTTTGCGTTGCCGGACCTCCGGGCGCGGACGCCCATTCACTTCAGTCCAGCAATCCCGCAGGGATCGAGCGGCGGCGCTGATGAGGTGACGCTGACTGAAGGCGAGCTTGCAGCACACGGCCACTTACGCGCGACGAGCAACCAGGCGACGTCGGCCTCACCAGTGGGCAACGTGCTGGCGAATGCAGTTCGCCGTGGGATCGCCGCGTTTGCCGACCCGGCGAGTCCGGTGGTGATGGTCGGTGCGCAATCGGTGGGCGGCGGCCAGCCGCACGACAACCGCCAGCCGTCGCTGGTGTTGAGTTTCACCATTGCGCTTGTCGGAATTTTCCCAAGCTTCTCGTAGAAGGAGACCGACATGGGAGTGCCGTATATCGGCGAGATTCGAATGTTCGGGGGGAATTTTGCTCCTGTCGGCTGGGCGTTTTGCAACGGCCAACTGCTGTCAATCAACGACTACGATGCGCTGTTTACTCTGATTGGAACGACGTATGGCGGCGACGGACAATCGACGTTCGCGTTGCCGGATCTGAGGGGACGCGTTCCTGTGCATCAGCCCAATCCGCTCAGCCTCGGCTCCGCGTATGGCCAGGAGACGGTGACGCTAATCACGAATCAAATACCGGCGCACGTGCATTCACATGCGGCCGCCGTCCCTGCCGGCAACACGGCGCCACTGAACAAATTGGTCGCCGATACGGGAGTGGCGGCGATCTACGCGGATGGCCAGGGCGCATCGCAAGCGAGCCCGCTCGCAACAGCGTCCGTCGGCGGCGGGCAGCCGCACCAGAACATGATGCCGTATCAAGGCGTGAACTTCATCATCGCGTTGTCGGGCATCTTTCCAAGTCAAGTTTAACCTCGGGGAGAACGCGCCATGGCCGACCCGTTTCTGGCAGAGATCAAGATCTTCGGGGGCAACTTCGCTCCGAGGGGACACGCCTTCTGCAACGGACAGTTGATTCCAATCATCCAAAACACCGCGTTGTTCTCGCTCCTGGGCACCAACTTCGGCGGTAACGGTCAGACAACCTTCGGCTTGCCGGATCTCCAGGGACGCGCGCCGCTCCATCCTGGCCAGGGGCCTGGACTGACCGAACGCTTCCTCGGTGAATCCGGCGGTGCAGCAGCTGTCACGCTGCAAGCGACGGAGATACCGCCGCACAACCACGGGCCACTGCACGTGCACGCCGACGCGGGGACGAGCGGCACGCCAAGCGCCGCGAAGAACCTGGCGCGCTCGCCAGGCAACATCTATGGTCCGGCGACTAATCTCGTGGCGATGGGCGATAAGGTCGGTGGCGCCGCGCACGAGAATCGACAACCCTATCTCGCCGTGAACTTCATCATCGCCGTCAATGGCGTGTTCCCGGCCCGTCCGCAATGATCGCTGACGCGTTGCCGCTTGCGTCGGTGACGCTGCGAGCGGCAACAGCCGAAGATGATGGTTTT
>DASVFC010000289.1:0-5432 GCA_036380235.1 Vicinamibacterales bacterium | reverse complement strand
GAAGTGGCGAGGGGCGGGACCCTGAAAGGGTCCCGCCTCGGGTGGAAGGTTATTTAGTGCGGATAACTAGCGGATTTGAAAGCGAGACTTTGAGCTTGCGACCTGCCGCAAGCCGGATTTCCTGGCCGTCCGTGGCGAGCACGACGGCTGTGCCGCCGCCGGCGCCAACGGCGCTGCCGATCGCGGCGCCCTTCTTGCCACCGGCGATGGCGCCAATCACCGCGCCGGCCGCTGCGCCGGCGCCAATCTTGATGGCGTCATCCTTCTTGGTCGACTCTGCACGCCACGACAGCGGCTTGGTATCAATGTCATACGTCACCGAGCCGGTCTGCAGGCGGGTGAAGCGCAGCGCCAGTTCGGCGCGGCCCTTCACCTTGGCCGATTCCTGAACATGCGTCAGGTAACCGGTCAGTTTCGATCCTGCAGGAATGGCCGTCACGCCATCGACCTCGAGCGGCGACGCCAGCGTCCCGCTGACGCGCTCTTCGACGCGGCTCGTGTCCGACGCGTGTGACGTATCGAGGCGAACATCGAGCACGGCGTTGTCCGGAACGGTGACGGTGCGCACGATGGCGGCGCGCTCGCGCGGCGCCGGCGCGGTTTCTTCCTCGTCCAGATCTTCCGGTTCGACGCGCTTGACTTCCGCAATCGCGGTGCGCGCCACTTCCGTGGTCATGTTCGGACGCTCGCCAGTGAGCGTCACCATCTCGGGTTCAACCTTGGCGATCTTGCCGCGCACGAGCGTGCCGTCCTGCGTCACCACCGTGACCTCGGTGCCCGCCGGCATTTCCTCGATCGCCTCCGCGCGCGAGCAGGAGGACGCGAGCGTCGCCGCAACGATGCAACTGAGCGCGAACGATGCAAAACGCGACGTCAACATGTCCATCTGCCTCACAACCCTGTTGAGAGCAAGGGCTGTGCCGGTTCGTGAGGCAGCGTTTTCTGGCGGATCTGGAACGGCCGGGCTCCGATCTGGGTAACGCATGACTTACACAGTGAAGTACACTCGCGCTTCTTACACACGTCAGTCTCGGAGGAACGAATGAAGGGAAGTCTGCGCGCCGCGCTTACCGTCGCGGTGCTCATGTTTGCCATGCTGGCCGGGCATCTCCCGGTTCTCACCCTGAACGTCACCGCACAATCACAAACAATCGATCCCGTCCTGCTGGACGCCTACCGCTGGCGCAGTATCGGTCCGGATCGCGGCGGCCGCTCGATCGCGGTAGCCGGCGTCAAAGGACGCCCGCTCGAGGCCTACTTCGGCGCCGTCGGCGGCGGCTTGTGGAAGACCAGCGACGGCGGTAACAACTGGACGCCGGTCACGGACGGACAGATCACGAGCTCCTCGGTCGGCGCCGTCGCCGTCTCGGAATCCAATCCAGACATCGTGTTCATCGGCATGGGAGAGTCGTGCATCCGCGGCAACATCATGCCCGGCGACGGGGTCTACAAGTCGGTGAACGCCGGCGGCAAGTGGGAGCACGTCGGCTTCCGCAACGTCGACGCCATCTCTGAGATCAGGATCCACCCTACGAACCCCGACATCGTCTACGTGGCGGCGTTCGGTCTGTATCACGGGCCCAGCGAGGAGCGCGGCGTCTACAAGAGCACTGACGGCGGCAAGACGTGGCGGCGCACGCTGTTCAAGGATCCGCGCACCGGAGCGGTCGACATCGTCATCGACGCCAACAACCCGAACGTGATTTACGCGGCGCTGTGGGAGGCGTACCGGATCGAATACCAGATGTCGAGCGGCGGCCCCGGCAGCGGCATGTATAAGTCCACCGACGGCGGCGAGACGTGGACGGAGATCACCCGCAACCCCGGTCTGCCCGCCGGCGTGGTTGGCCGCATTGGCCTTGCCAATACCAAGGCGGATTCGAACCGCGTCTACGCGCTCGTGGAAAACGAGAACGGCGGCCTGTTCGTGTCCGATGATGCCGGCGCGTCATGGAAGCTGGTGAACGCCAACCGCGCCATTCGCCAGCGCGCGTTCTATTACACGCACGTCTTCGGCGATCCGAGCAATAAAGACGTCGTCTACATGCAGAATACGGCGCTGTTCCGATCGACGGACGGCGGCAAGACGACGGTGCAGGTCGGGCAGAATACGCATGGCGATCACCACGACCTGTGGGTCGATCCGGACAATTCGAATCACGTCATCGACGGCAACGACGGCGGCGGCGCCATCACCTATGACATCAGCGCCCGCGTGCCGAACTGGAGCGAGCAGGACTTCCCCACCGCGCAGTGGTACCACGTGATCACCACCGCGCATCTCCCCTTCCACGTCTGCGGCTCGCAGCAGGACAACAGCACATTGTGCGTGCCGAGCAATACCAACATGCCGGGCCAGGGCTTCGGCGGCGTGCCCCCGGTGGAGCCTTACCAAGCGGGCGGCGGCGAGCCGGGCTACATCGCCACACATGCAACCGATCCCGATATCTTTTTCGGCGGCACCAACAACGGCTCGTTTCTGACGCGCCTGAACCGCCGCACTGGCGAGTTCAAGGAGGTCGGCGCGTATCCGCGTTTCTTCTCAGGCGAGCCGGGACGAGACGTCAAGGAACGCTGGCAGTGGACGTATCCGATCATCTTCTCGCACGTCGATCCCAACGTGCTCTACACGAGCTCGCAGCGCGTGTGGAAGACCACCAACGGCGGCGACACGTGGACCGCGATCAGCGGCGACCTGACCCGTCACGATCCGAAAACAATGAACGAATCGGGCGGGCCGATCACGCACGACATGAACAGCCCGGAAATCTACGGCACCGTGTTTTCACTGGCGCCCGGCAAGAAAGATCGCAACCTGATCTGGGCCGGGTCGGATGATGGAATCGTGCACGTCACGCGCGATGAGGGCAAGACCTGGACCAACGTGACGCCGAAGGACATGCCGGACTTCGGCCGCGTCAGCCAGCTCGATGGCTCGTCGTTCGATGACGGTACCGCCTACATGGCCGTGAAGAAGATGCTGCTCGGCGATCGCTCGCCGCACATCTTCAAGACCAACGACTACGGCAAGACGTGGACGAAGATCGTCAACGGCATTCCGGCCAACGACTACGTCCATACCGTGCGTGAGGACCTGGTGCGGCGCGGCCTCCTGTACGCAGGCACCCAGCACGGTGTCTACATCTCCTTCAACGACGGGGCGAGCTGGCAGCCGTTCAGCCGCGGCTTGCCCGATGTGCCGGTGACCGATCTCGTTGTCGAAGACAACGCCATCGCGATCGGCACGCATGGCCGCAGCTTCTACGTAATGGACGACATAGCGGCGCTGCGGCAATTTGGCGTGACGCCCTTGACGGACGTCACGGTGTTCAAGCCGGCGAACGCGACGCGTGGCCTCGATCGTCCGCAGATCACCTACTTCCTCAAGACCCAGCCGAAGCAGCTGACGATCGACTTCCTGGACGCGAAGGGACAGGTGGTGCGATCGATCACGGGCCAGCCGCCGCGCAAAGAAGGCGATCCGGCACCGGGTGGCGGTGGCGGCGGTGGTCCGCAAGGCGCACCGATGGCGGCGGGCGTCAATCGCTACACCTGGGACCTCAACTCGACGGGTGTGGTGACGTTCCCCGGCATGATCTTGTGGGGCGCGACGCAAAGCGGCCCGGCGGTGCTGCCCGGCAGCTACACCGTGAGGCTCACGGCCGATGGCGTCACGCAGTCGCAGCCCTTCGCGGTGCTCAAGCATCCGCTGCGGCCGGTGCCCGACGCTGACCTGCAGTTCCAGTGGGACCTGGCCAGCCGCATTCGCGACAAGGTGAACGAGGCCAACAACGCCGTGATCCGCATCCGCCGCATCAAGACCGACATCAACGAGCGCATCAAGGACGCGCCGGCGGAAGTCCGAACGGCCGGAGAGCAGCTCGCGAAGGCGCTGTCAGCGGTCGAGGAAGATATCTACCAGGTGCGCAATCAAAGCGGACAGGATCCGCTGAACTTCCCGATCAAGACCAACAACCGCCTCGCCTCGCTGCTGCGGGTGGCGAATTCCGGTGAAGGACGTCCGACCGGCAACGTCGAGCCGATTTTCCAGGAGCTCATCGCCGAATTGAAGGCAGAGACCGATCGGCTGGACAAGGTGATCGCCGATCAGCTGGTTCCGTTCAATTCGATGCTGCAGCGGAACAAGAAGGACGCGATCAAACCCTGAGGCCCTGCAATTCGCGGCGGAAGCGCGAGAACTCTTCTTTCTCGGCTTCCGCCGTTTCCTTTCCTATCGCCGCCACGCGTTCGCGCCATCCGCGAACGATCGCTTTCGCGTCCGGCAACGCGCTCAACGCCGCCAGCAGGTTCTGGTCAGCAGCCGTGCGCGCGGCGCGCGCCGCCGCTTCGCCGAAGCGCAACGCTTCAAGATAGGCACGCTCGCCGTCTCTTCCTTCGCGATGTTCGCGAAGCACGGCGTCATCGACCGCGTTTCGGTAGGCTTGCTGGGAGGCGGTGAGCGCCTGGTCGTGCGCGCGCTTCGCCTCGTCCAGCTCCTGCCGACGCGCGCGCTCCGCGTCCTGCCGCGCGGTTCCGCGCTGCGATTCAGGCAGCTCGCGGACGCGCGTCACTGCGGCGAGATACTTCGACTCCGCCGCACTTTCCATGCGCCGTTTGGTGGTCACGGCGTCGACGTCGGCGGCGCGCCGCGCGATCTGCGCGTCTTCGAGCGCTTCGGATCGCCGGTCGACGGCGGTCATCAGCGCCGCACTACGGGCGGCCTCAGCCCTGCCATCAATCGCGAGCTGCTTCTCGCGCGTGTCCGCGAGCTGGTCGTCGTACTTCTGGTATAGCTTCGCCGCCGCCGGAACGGCGCGCAGCTGTTGATCGCGCGTCGCCTGGGCGTCGGCCAGCTGAATATCTCGAGTGCGATAGACCTCGGACAACCGTTTCGAGTGCGCGAGCGTCAGTTCCTGGAGGGAAGGCATGTCCTTTCTCTCGCAATTTCGCCAAGCGACTTGCCGCTCGCGCATAGCCGCCGGTCATTACGCTTGCGATACACTGCCCGCAACCGTTGCGGGCGCGCGAGCGTCATTTCCTGTAGGGCTGGCACTGCGCCTGTTCTACCACACGCGCGGAGCGTCTCAGCGGCTTCGGGCCAGATCCTGTGCAGGGGGGCGATGGCATATGACGTGCAGTGGATATCTGCGGTCGATCGTGACACTCGGCAACCTGCGAACGGCGCTTCCAATCCTTTCCATCAGCGGACTATTGCTGTGGAGCTTGGGAGCATCCGCGGATTCCGGTCTCGCGATTGACCGCTTCGAAACCGTCCTCGCCCGTTTCAATACTTCAGCTCCACCGTCGTATCGCGCCTTCCGGCGCCTGGAAGGCGGCCTGGTGGATTCGCCCAAGCAGGGCTGGATCGAAGTGTTGACCGACTACCGCCCCGGCGACGGTATGACATTCGAGGTGTTGCGGTCTGGCGGCTA
>DASVFC010000288.1:0-2812 GCA_036380235.1 Vicinamibacterales bacterium | reverse complement strand
GGATTCATTGGCGGCATCAAGCAGAACGTTACGTCGCGCGTGGACGAGCAGAAGAACCGCGCCGCGGACGGGCTTGGCGGCATCGCCAACGTCATCCGTAACGCCAGTAACGAGCTGCGCACCGAGAACGAAGCGCTTGCCTCATACGTGGACGCGGCCAGCGACCAGCTGCGCCGTTTCGCGGATCAGATTCGAGAGAAAGGCGTCGCCGACATGCTCGATGACGTCCACAGCTTTGCACGCCGCCGGCCGGCGTTGTTCGTTGGCGGCGCATTCCTGGTCGGCCTGGGGATCGCGCGTTTCCTGAAGAGCTCGGCTGAGCGCGGCGATTACGACATGAATGCCGGCTTCAGCGATGTCGACCCGATGACCACGCAGTCGGTGCCCAGCTACGGCACCAGCGGTCTCGGCGAGGCAGGCAGCTACTAGCGGAGGTATTCGACATGGACGTTCCACGCATGGATCGATCGCTCGGAGAGTTGTTCTCCGATTTGTCCCAGCAGACCGCCGAGCTGATCAAGCAGGAAATGCGGCTGGCGAAGGCCGAACTGAGCGCGAAGGCCGCGGATGTCGGGAAGCACGCGACGATGATCGGCGCGGGCGTCGCATTTGCGCTCGCGGCGGTGGTGATGTTTGCCGCCACCATCGCGCTGCTACTGGTCGAAGTCGGCCTCGCGCCGTGGCTGGCCTTCTTGATTGCCACTGCCGCCATGGGGGCCATCGCCTTCGTGCTCGCGCAGTCGGGCATCGCCGCGTTGAAGAAGAAGTCAATCGCACCCGTCGAAACGATGCATTCCCTCAAGGAGACGACCCAGTGGCTCAAGAACGGAACGAGATGACCTCGAACGAGACCGCCGACACCGCCGAGATCAAGAGCGAGATCGCGCGGACCCGCGTCGAGATGAGCGAAACCCTTGGTGAGATCCAGGAGCGGCTGCGTCCCGATCACCTCATTCAGCAGGCGAAAGACACGGTGACGGACGCGGCCACAGGAAAGGTGAGGAACATCATGCATTCGGCAGGCGAAACCGCCACGATCGTGGCGGACCAGACGAGATACGCGAGCAGGAGCGTGGCCGATTACGTGCGCATGCACCCGGTGCAGATGGCGTTAATCGCCGGCGGCATCACGTGGTGGCTGCTGCGCAATCGCAACACCTCGGATGACTGGATGGGCGCGTCGGAAGGCTGGCAGGAAGGCCAGGGCTACGACCAGGGCTACGACGAAGGCTTCAGTGCCGGTTACAGCACCAGCGAAGAGACCGGCCGGCCGCTGACGGCGAAGGTCGGCGAGGTCGCGTCGAACGCAGGTGCGGCGGTGAGCGAATACGCGACGTCGGCAGCGTCGAGAGCGCGATATGCCGGGCGCCGTGTCGCCACTGCGACCACGAACGCCGCGTCCTCAGCGCGCTACGGCATCCGCCGCGCCGGCACGCAGGCCGACCAGTGGGTGCATGAATATCCGCTCGCGGCCGGTGCGATTGCTGTCGCTATCGGTGCCGCGATCGGGTTGTCGGCGCCCGCAACCGAGTGGGAAGACCGTACGCTCGGCGACAAGCGCGACCTGGCCATGGAGCGGGCCCGCGAAGCGGCTCGTGAGCTGCGGGAGAACGTGACGCAGAAGGTGCAGAACGTGGCCGATACGGTGGTGGAGACCGCCAATAACATTTCTTCGGCGACCACCCCGCCGCCGTCGTCCTCGACCTCGTCGCCGTCGACGACAGGGAGTGTGTAATGAGCCGCTATATGTTGCGTGCCGGCCGGAAACGCTTGCGCCGGATGCTGCGTGCCGCGATCTGGGCGCAGTTCAACCCGGCAGCAGCGTAGGTTTCCACGGACGGACACCACCGAGGGCATCGAGGGCACAGAGAATTGTTTTCAAAATGCATCATGTTGCTTTGCGGCAACAGGTATTTTGAAAATAATCTCCGTGTTCTCCGTGTCCTCCGTGGTTAACGTCCGTGACAGGAAGCAAATGCGCGACAAAGTCTCCATCGAAAGAGAAGAACTCAACGGTGTCCACGAGTTCGTGCTGCGCGTCGACGGCGAGCGTCTCGGTTTCCTCGAATTCACCCGTCCCGATGTAGGAGTGATGCGGATCGAATACGTCGAGGTCTCGCCGGAACTGCGCGGCACTGGACTCGGCCGTCAGCTCGTCGCCAAGGCCATCGACTTCGCGAAGGAAGCAAAGCTTCGCGTCGTGCCGATCTGCGGCTATGCTCGCGCTGTGATCACGCGCGATCCTGCGATGGCCGCGACGATGCGATAATTGGTGTTTGCCGGCGTTCCACCCTGTCATCAATCGTTGGTTTGCGAGCACGCTGGGACCGCCGACCGCTGCACAAGCGGCCGGGTGGGCCGCGATCCGCGACGGCCGCCACACCCTGATCGCCGCGCCGACTGGCTCGGGCAAGACCCTGGCCGCATTCCTTAGCGCCATCAACGATTTATTCTGTGAAGGCGTAGAAAGTCTGGCTCACAGAAGCTCAGACGAAGGCGGCCTGCCAGATCAGACGCGCGTCGTCTACGTGTCGCCCCTCAAGGCGTTGAGCAGCGACATCCACAAGAATCTCGCCGAGCCGATAGAGGGCATTCGCGGTATCGCCGCGAAAATGGGTATTGCCGCACCCGCAATCACCTCGGCCGTGCGAACCGGTGATACCACGGCATCGGCGCGGGCGGCGATGGTGAAGACGCCGCCGCACATTCTCGTCACGACGCCGGAATCTCTCTACTTATTGCTGACGTCGGATGCCAGCCGCGACCGCCTGCGGCACGTCCGCACGGTGATCGTCGACGAAATTCACGCGGT
>DASVFC010000287.1:0-2508 GCA_036380235.1 Vicinamibacterales bacterium | reverse complement strand
CCGTCGAACAATCGCGACGCCCAGATCGCGATCACAATTGCCACGGCTGCATACGCTCCGACGTTCTGCTTGATCATCGCAGTCAGGCCGATCATCACGCCGGCCAACAGAATGGAGCCGCGCAGGTAACACGCCAGCGCGATCAACGCGAACAAGCCGGCCTGGAGCGAGTAGTAGTTCGGCGTGACCAGGAACCAGCCCCACACCGTGGTCATCATCGCGGCCGCAGCGGCGAGCGGCCAGGTCATGACGCGCCTGGCGATGTGCAACGTCACCGCGAGCAAGAGCAAACCGGTGACGAGCGCCGCCCATCGCAGCACGATCAACCCCTCGCCGAACAGCTGAAACAGCCACGCAATCGTGTAGTAGGAGCCTGGAGTGACGACGGTAAAGAAGTCGCGGTAGATCAGCTCGCCATTGACGATGCGCAGGGCCTGGGCGGCGGTGGAACCTTCGTCAAGCAGGTTGGTGCTGCGGTTGAAGTACCACAGCCAATAGCGGAGTGCCGCGGCAATGACAATGGCCGTGCCGACCCATTCGACGACACGGCCACGAGACCTCGCAACACTGATCACGTGTTGCGAATTATAAGAGTGTTACTGCGTCAGCGCGCAGTCGCCCGGCACCGCTCGCACCTGGCGAACATTCAGCTGGCGGACCTGCACTTCAACGTCTTCCGACGTCTTCACGGTCGGCTTCTCATCGCCGCCGGTGGCGTTCGGTTCGACGTTCTTCTTCTCGGCTTCGTGTTCGATTTGCTTCGATCGGCCATCGACGGTGCCGATCACTTCGACGCGTTTGCCGACATGCTCCTGCAAATTGGCGGTGCCGCTCAGGATGTACGAGTGGGTCTCGCGCTCGTCGCCGGCAACGGCGCGGCCGGCGATTGCGCCCGCAGCGTCCGGCGTCGCGGTCAGCGCAAAGCCGCCATCGGCGCCACTGAGGCACCCGGTCACGGTGATTTCGTCACCTGAGCCGCTCGCGGCCCTATCGGCGCGTTCGTCATTGCCGCTTGCGGATGAGCAGGCGGCGCCGAACATCGCCAGGTTGGCACCCAGCAGCACAGTAATAAGTCGTCCGTTTCTCACGTTCCCCTCCGCGGTCGATCAATGCAGGAGGCGCGCCAGCCGGACGTGGGAACTTGAGAGTTAAGAGTAAAGAGTTAGGAGTAAGAGCTCATGCCGCTCAGGGCGCCGTCCTGCTGCGGCGACGCGTTGACGCCGGCCGGCCACACGCCAGAGGGCGCGGCAAGGCTGACCAGCAACGCGAGAACGAAAGCCGCTCGCATACGTCTCATCTCACGCAAGTTCGGCGTCAGCGCCCGCCCTCGAGCGAGCAAAAGATCCACGAAGCGAACCTTTGTACAGGTCGAAAGGTCTAACCAACATGCCCTGGTGGAAGCGCGCGTCGAAACCGGCGGAAGAGACGCCTCCCGATCCCAACCTGCCGTTGATCCGCCTCGAGAACGTGAGCAAGGTCTTCGCAGGCGACGCCGATGAGGAAACGCGCGCGCTCGACAACATCTCGGTCGACATCGAGCGCGGCGAATACGTAACCGTGTCTGGTCCGTCGGGATGCGGCAAGTCGACCCTGCTGTCGATCCTGGCGCTGCTCGACACACCCACGTCGGGTCGATACTGGCTCAACGGCCGCGCCACTGATGGCATGACTGCCGCGGAGCGCGCTCGCGCGCGCAATCTCGATATCGGTCTCGTGTTCCAGAGTTTCAACCTGCTCGGCGATCTCACCGTGTACGAAAACGTCGAATACCCGCTGACATTCAGAGGCATCGCGGCTGCCGATCGAAAGGCGCGCGTGGATGCGGCGCTCGACCGCGTGGGCCTCACGGCGCGCGCCAAGCACCGTCCGGGATCGCTGTCGGGCGGGCATCAGCAACTCGTGGCGGTGGCGCGCGCAATCACCGGACGCCCGGTGGTGTTGCTCGCCGATGAACCCACTGGCAACCTCGATTCGAAAGCCGGCGACGCCTTGCGGCAGATGTTCGCCGAACTCCACGCCGACGGTGCCACCGTGTGCGTGGTCACCCACGATCCGCGCTGGACGGCAGAGGCTGGCCGTCACATCCACCTCTTCGATGGCAGGGTCGCGTCCGCGCCTTAAAGCAGCAGAGGCATCGTGTTTGCAGTGTTCTTCCACAGCACCTCAATGTCGAGGTGTGAGGAGTAAGAACATGTCGAATTTAAGTCGTTTGATGGGAGCTTTGGCTCTGTCGGTGCTGATTGCTGTGCCGGCAATGGCACAGGTCAACACCATCAAGGACGGTTGGCTGGTAATGAAGGTCCACTCGGAAATGGTGGACGAAGACGTGCTGAGCGGCAGCGATATCGACGTCGACGTCAAGAACGGCGTGGTGACGCTGCAGGGCACGGTGCCGAGTGAGGCCGCGCGCGCCCGCGCGCTCGCGGTGGCCAAGGCCAATGACGGCGTGAAGAACGTGGTCGATCAGCTGAAGATCGCACCCGCCCGCGGCAGCAACATGGCGGCGAA
>DASVFC010000286.1:0-3090 GCA_036380235.1 Vicinamibacterales bacterium | reverse complement strand
GTCGATTGGTGCCGGATCGGGCCTGCTGTATTTGTTGCGATGGTATTGGTGGCGGATCAACGCCTGGAGTGAAGTGGCGGCGATGCTGGTGTCGTTTGGTGTGGCGATCGGCTTCTTCGTGAGCGGCCGCATGGGCAACCCCTTCGATGCCACCACCGTGTTGCTGGTGACGGTGTTTGCGACCACATTCGCCTGGATCGGCACCACGCTGCTGACACGTCCCGAAACCGAGCAGCGGCTCGTCGAGTTCTACCGCCTCGTGCGCCCGGCCGGTCCAGGGTGGGGGCCCATCCCCGCGAAAGCCGGTGTCGGCCCGTCGCCAGACAGTATTCCTACGCAGCTTCTCGGCTGGGTGCTGGGGTGTGCATTCGTATATGCCACGCTCTTTGGAGTGGGCAGCGCGCTGTACGGTCACACCGCGCAAACCATCGTCTGGGGCTTTGTGTGGGTGGTCTCGGGGTCCGGTCTCCTGAGAATCCTTTCTCTCATTTGGCGTTAACGCCGCGCTGGATCTGTTAATAATTACAGAGCCAGTCTGTCCTGCCGACAAGTAGATGGTCGGAGTCTCCATGAGAATTGCGCTCGCTTTCATTGTCTGTTCCTTCCTGTCTTCCCCCGCATTCGCCCAGGTTGAGTACCGCGTCCTCGCCACGTCGAAGACCTCAACGATGGAGAAGGAGATGAATGATGCGGGCACGCAGGGGTATAAGTTCATGGCGGTGATGGGCGGCGAAACCGCGGCCGGCGGCAGCGAAGTGGTGGTGCTGATGCAGCGTGGCGGCGACGTTGAAGGCAAGTACCGCTACAAGCTGCTCGCCACCACGCGCACCTCGACGATGCAGAAGGAAATGAACGAGGCGGCGAAGGACGGCTACGACTACGTCGGCCAGACCGTATTCGAGAGCTTGTTCGGCGGCGAGGAAGTGGTATCGATCGTCGAACGCGGCGCGGCTGCCGAATCGGATTACGTCTACAAGTTGATTGCGACAGCGCGAACGTCCACGCTCGAGCGAGAGGCGAACCAGGCCGGCGGCGATGGTTACCAGGCCGTGGGAATGACGGTGGGCAAGACCGCGCTCGGCGGCAGCGAGCTCGTAGTGATCGCTCGGAAGAGAAGGTTGCCCTGACGCCAAACCAGTTTCGCAAGATCGCCCTCGGCTTCGACGGCGCTGCTGAGGGCTCGCACATGAACCATCCCGATTTCCGGGCGCCGAACGGGAAGATCTTCGCGTCGTTGAATGAAAACCAGACGCGCGGTATGGCGTCGCTGACGCCGGACCAGCAAGCCGATCTGATCGCGCGCGCGCCGGACGTGTTCGAACCTGCCGCAGGCGCCTGGGGCCGAGGCGGTTCGACGATGATCGTGTTGAAGAACGCGCATGGGGAGATCGTTGGCGAAGCGTTGACCTTAGCCTACCAACGCGTCAGTTCCGCGAAAAACGCACGGAAGCGCGGCGGCGGGGTCAGCGCGAAAGGGCAGATGCGAGTGACACGCCGATCTTCTCGCCGGTAGGTGGATCGAAGTTGGTCAGCACGATCACGGTCCACTCGCCACTCGATTCCACGATCGCATTCGTTCCGGGCGCGCCGCCGGCAATCGCGAGATCCTGATTGGCGCCGGGGAACTTGCCGCTCTTGATCGCCTTGACGTAGGTGAGCAGGTCCAGGGCCGTCGAGTAGCCGCCGCCGGCTGCACTGCCCGTCACACCGTGCATGTCGACATTGCTGCGAAGCGTGCCATCACCGCCGCGGCGCGTGTAGCCAATCGCGATGTCGTCTGCAGGGCGATCGCTCCTCGGATAGCCGGTGCTCGTCATCTCCGCCTTCGCGAACACGTTTTCCGCGACGTATTTCTCATACGGCATGCCCGACACTTTTTCGACGATGGCGCCCAGCGCGATGTAGCAGCCGTTGCAGTATTGGTTGCGTTCGCCGGGAGCGAAAACCGGCGGACGGTTGCTGACGAAGCGGAAGTAATCGGCATTCGAGGTGAAATTCGCTTTCGGCGTGTTCGAGAACTCCGCACCGAAGAAATCCGCGATGCCGGCGCGGTGTGTGAGCAGTTGCTGGACCGTCGCGTTGCGGGTGACGTCCTGCGGATAGTCGGGGAAGAGCTTGCCGACGGTGTCTGTCATCGACAGCTTGCCGGCGTCCACGAGCTGCCGAATGGCCACCTGGGTGAAGGTCTTGTTGATCGAGCCGATGTTGAAGCGTGTGCGGATGTCGTTGGCGATCTTCTTCTCACGGTTCGCCATGCCGTAGGCCTTGAAGTGGACCGGCACGCCGTTCCTGGCCACCAACGCGACGCCGGAGAAGATGTCTTCTCCGGCGAGCTTGGTGAAAAACGCGGTGAGCGCCCGATCGATCTCGGTGCTGGTCATCGCAGCGTTGACCGGCGGCGTGAGCGGATCGCGACTTGGCGAAGACGCTTCGTCGGGGCCAGCAGCATCAGCGGCGCCGCCGCCACTGGAGAACTCGAGGATCTTCGGCGGGTCACTGTTGTCGATGGCGACAAGGATCTCGCCGCTGCTCTTGTCGCCCTTGACCTGCATCATCAACGGCCCATCGGGCCCTTCGCGCTTGATGCCGTTGATGCCGATCTTGCCGAAGGTGGCAGACAGCTTGCCATGCAGCGCGGCGCGATCGGCCGCCGAGTGTTTCTTCAACAGCTCCGGCGCGAAATATTTCTGGGCAAACGCCTCGAAATCCGTGCTCGATCCGTTGACGGCCTGGACGATCGACCCGACCAGCTCCTTGATTTGCGGCGGCGGCTCCTTGCGAATCACCTCCTGTGCCTGCGCGAAGGCGACGCAGAAAAGGACGATGATGAACGGCGTGAATACGTAAAGTCGGTTTCTCATCCGTCCGTTGTATACCGTCGCCGGAACGGCCAACGTTAAGAGTTTGTTAGGTGACGTTAAGTCTTTGTAAGCTCTCAAAACACACGGAGTCGCGGAGGCACGGAGGAAATTACTTTTAATACAAGAGTGCTGCTCAAGCACCGGGGCCGCGCCGCAAAAGGGGCGGCTAGTCGGATCGGGCGCAGCGTCCTGATGCCGGCGCCCAAATGGCTGAGCAGCAATAGTATTT
>DASVFC010000285.1:0-12107 GCA_036380235.1 Vicinamibacterales bacterium | reverse complement strand
GGTTCGCGAGCTCGAGTCGCACGACGCGCCGGTCTACGTCGCCCTCGAAGGTGCCGAAGTCGAGATGTTCAACGCAAGATTTGCCACTGTGATGGAGGAACTGCAAATCGACCCCGTCGGCCGCCTCCGCAACGTGACCTTCTTACGCCTTTCGAAAAAGTGAACCTGCTTCCCTTTCCAGAAACGCAAGCACTTACGGGCCCGTGGATTTACGCGTTTCGTAAAAGGGAAGCAGGTTCCTTATTTTCCGTGGAGGTAATCGAGCGCCAGGTTGGTCATGACGCGGACGCCGACGGGGAGGGCGGATTCGTCGGCGAAGAACAGCGGTGAGTGGTTCGCCGGCGCCTTGGTGTGGTCCTGGTCGCGCGGGGTGACGCCGAGGAAGATGAACATGCCGGGCACCTTTTGCTGGAAGAACGAAAAGTCCTCCGCCGTCCCGGTCAGCGACGCGAGACGGACGTTCGAATCGCCGGCCACGCGGCGCAAGGTCGCCGCCATGCGCTCGGTCAGGGCGGGATCATTTCTCGTCACCGGGTAACCGAGCCCGAATTCAACCGTCGCTGTTGCGCCGGCGCTTTCGGAAATATTGGTGGCGATCATCCGAATCCGATTGTGAATGTCCTTGCGCACGTTCTCGTCGAACGAGCGCACGGTGCCCTCGAGCTCGACCTCGTCCGGGATGATGTTGGAGCGATTGCCGCCGGTGAAACGGCCGACGGTGACCACCGCAGGTGCTTCGGTGATGTTGACGGAGCGGCTGATGATCGTCTGCAGCGCGGTCACGATCTGCGCGCCAATCACGATCGGATCGACGCCGCCCCACGGAACCGCACCGTGCGTCTGTCGGCCCTTGACGCGAATGGTGAAGTTGTCGGCGCTCGCCATCAACGGCCCCGGACGATACGAAATCGATCCGGCGGGAAACGGGAACACGTGCAGTCCGAAGATCGCATCGACCTTTGGATTGTCGAGCACGTTCTCCTTGATCATCGGCTCGGCACCGCCGGGGCCTTCTTCAGCGGGCTGGAAGATCAACTTCACGGTGCCCGGCAACCGATCGCGAAGCTTCGCCAGCACGGTGGCGGCGCCGAGCTGGATCGCCATATGGTTGTCGTGACCGCACGCGTGCATCACGCCTACCTGTTGCCCGTTCCAATTGGCCTTGGCGGTGGACTTGAACGGCAGCTCGACCTGCTCGGTGACCGGCAACGCATCCATGTCGGATCGCAACGCCACGACGGGACCCGGCCGGCCGCCTTTCAGCACCCCGACCACGCCGGTGCCGGCGACCCCGGTCGTCACCTCGTAGCCCAGCTTGCGCAATTCGTCGGCGATCACCTTTGCCGTGCGCGTCTCCTGGTTGCCCAGCTCAGGATGCTGATGAAAATCCCGTCGCCACGCTACAACCTGCTGGTTGATCTCGGCGGCGAGCCTGTCGACCTCCGCTGCTAACGGATTGGCCGTTGGCTGCGTCTGAGCCTGCAATGACACCGGCACGAGCGCTGCCAGCAGGGAGAGCGCGAGGATTTTTCTCATAGGCCTCGGATTCTACATTTATGACGGACCTGCGTCTTGCTCTTCGGTTGTGTTTTCGCCACCCGCTGCTCTCGCTCGCGGCAATTGGCTCGCTGGCTCTCGGGATCGGTGCCAACACCGCGATCTTCACGGTCTTGAACGGCAGCGTACTGCAGCCGCTGCCCTACCCCGAGCCCGACCGCGTGATGGTGGTGTGGGAGACGAGGGCAGATAATCCCCGTCGTTTCGTAGCGCCTGCAAACTTTCTCGACTGGCGGCGCAGCACCACCGCTTTCAGCGGCCTTGCCGCGTTCGACGACTTCGCGGCGACGCTGACTGGTCATGGCGAAGCACAACGAGTCCGCGCCGTCTCCGCATCCGGAAACTTCTTCGACGTCCTGGGCGTACAGGCCAGGCTCGGCCGCACGCTGGTGGCGGATGACGATCGTCCGGGCGCGGCGAAAGTCGCGGTGCTGACCGATGGACTCTGGCACCGGCTGTTCGGCGGCGCACCGGACGCGCTGGGAAAGACGCTGATCCTCAACAGCGTGCCGCACACGATCGTCGGCGTGCTGCCGGCGGATTTTGCCATGCCGATGATCAACGCGCCAGAGCTGTGGATGACCGGCGATCGCGGCATTCCGCGCAGCTTCCCGTTTCCCGGAGACATCACCGCGGTCCGCGACTCGCACATCATCGCGGTGATCGGCCGGCTGGCGCCAGGATTCTCTCGCGATCAGGCGCAGGCGCAGATTGGCGGGGTGATGTTGGAGCTATCGCAGGCGCATCCCGACACCAACTCCGGACTTGGCGCCAACGTGATGCCGCTGCATGAGGAGGTCGTCGGCAATATCAGGCCGGTGATCCTGCTGCTGCAAATGGCGGTGGCCTTGCTGTTGTTGATTGCATGCGCCAACGTCGCGCACCTGCTGCTCGGCCAGGCGGCGGGGCGGCAGGCGGAGATCTCGCTGCGCGTGGCGATGGGCGCAGATCGCTCGCGCATCGTCAAGCAGCTCCTGATCGAAACGTTGACGATCGCGATCCCCGGCGCTGTCGCCGGGCTGGCGGTGGCGGCGATCGGTGTGCGCGCGCTGATCGCTGTGGCCCCAGCCAACCTGCCTCGGCTGACGGATATTCAGATCGACGGCACCGCACTCGTCTTCACGGTGTTGATAACGGCACTGACGTCGGTAATCTTCGGCCTTGGACCGGCGCTGCAGACCGCGCGCACATCAGCGAACGAGTTGTCGCAGGTGGGGCAACGCGTTGCCGGCAGTCGACGCGTCCGCCGCGGCCAGCAGGCACTCGTGGTCGGCGAGCTCGCGCTCGCGCAGGTGCTGCTGGTGGGTGCCGGCCTGCTGCTGGTCAGTTTCGTCAACGCGACGCGAACCGATCTCGGCTTCGCGTCCAGCGATCGTGTGCTGGCCGAACTGAACCTGTCGCCTGATTATCTGCAGCAGGCCAGCGATGACGGGCGTATCGATCCCTCGCGGAAAATCAGGTTCATCAACAAGGTGATCGAATCGGTGCGCAGCGGTCCGGGCGTGAAAGCCGTTGCTGCTTCATTTACCGCACCGCTCACCGGCGCGCCGAACCGCGGCATCCGCATTGACGGCGATCCCGCGCTGCCCCCTGAAGATCAACCGGACGCAGACTTTCAGGTGATCACTCCGGATTACTTCCGAGCGCTCGGTATCACGCTGGTCGCGGGAAGACATTTTGCCGACACCGATCGCGCCAATGCACCGGCGGTGGCGATCGTCAACCAGGCACTGGTCGACAAGTACTTTCCCGGCCGCGATCCGATCGGCCGCGTCCTGCTCTTCGGCGGCGACAAGCGCCACGAAATCGTCGGCGTCGTCGCCGACGCGCGGTATCGATCCGTTGAGCGTGAGGCAGATCCGACGTTCTACCTGCCGCTGGAACAGAACGACGAGCGATGGCCATTTCTCGCGTTTACCGTATGGACAGACCCGCCCGGGGACAACGGCGCTACGGCAGCGACGACGGCAGCAGGCCTGATCCGCTCGGCGGTGCGGCAAGCCGACGCGCAACAGCCGATCTCGCGCATCCGATCGATCGAAGAGATTCTCGGGGATTCGCTGGCGGCCCGCCGCTTCAACACCTGGATCGTCGCGCTGTTCGCGGCCACTGCGCTGCTACTTGCCGGAATCGGCACCTACGGGGTGATGGCATTCGCCGTCACCAGCCGCACACGCGAGCTCGGCGTTCGTTCCGCGCTTGGCGCCACGCCGCGCGATTTGATCACCATGGTGTTGCGCCAGAGCCTGCTGCTGACGGTGCTAGCCAGCGTGATCGGCCTGTCCATCGCGATCGTGCTGACGCGCTTCATGGCCGCGATGTTGTTCAACGTGGCGCCGACGGATCCGTTGACGTTCGTGCTGGTGGCCGCGGCGCTCGGCCTGGCGGCGATGGCCGCCACGTTCTTCCCGGCGCGGAGGGCGATGACGGTCAATCCCGTCACCGCGCTGCGCCACGGCTAGATCTTCTTGCCAATCCAGGTGAAGGGGCCGCCGACCGGTTTGTCGGCGAGCTCCTTGCCCGCGTACTTGCGGCTGACCTTACCGACGAAATCCATCTCGGTGATGATCGCGCTGAGCGCCATCCGCGATTCGACGATCAGCAGCATCGACCCGTACAGCATGAACAGCGAACCGCCGAGGCCCAGCACCACCGCGATCCACGTGAAAGTGCGCGCCGCAGCCGAAGCCACGGCAATCGCCACGCTCGAGGCGACGAAGACGCCAAGCGCCGTATAGAACGCCGCCATCGCCCGCTGAATCAACCGCGCCCGCGACATCTGGCGATCGAGCTGCGTGAAGATCAGCAAGCGCCGCTCCTCGAACATCTCGTCTTTCTCGGGATTCGCGGCGAGCTCCTGGAAACGATCGGAGAGCACGCGCACGCGATCGATGACGCGGCCAAGACGCGTGCTGGTGGAAAAGATCAGCGCGCCGCACGCCGAGATGAGCACCGCCGGCGTGATCATCGCCGTCAGGACGGCGAGCGCGTTCTGCGGCGCCTCGAGCCGGGTGAGCCAATCCACGCCGTCAGTGTATGTTGATTTCCAACCACGTACCGTTTTTCAACATTCGTGAAGGGCAAGTTTCTCCGCTGGCTGGCAGTTACTGCGCTCCCTGCGAGAAAGGGACCTATTTGTTCGCCCATGTCGCGTCGCGGGATGTTGAAAAACGGTACGTGGTGCGAAATCAACACTAATCAACACTACGGCAGCAAAACAATCTTGCCGCGCGCGCCCGGCTCCATCACGCGCCGGTGCGCCAGCGCCGCATCTTGCAATGGCATCTCCGTGCCGACCACCGGGTTCAGCGCTCCCGACTCCAGGCCGGCGATGATCGCCTGGTGCGCGCGGCGCGCCTCGTCAGCGGAAATACCCCATAGTGCGAGGCCAAACACCGAGATGTCCTTGCTCATGATTTTGCGTGCGTCAATCTCCACTCGCCCGCGGTTGCCGATCACCACCACTCGCCCTCCAGGCGCGACGACGGTGAGGTCATGATCGAGATTGACGTTCGCCAGCATCTCGAGAATCACGTCAGGGCCCCGGCCGCCGCATCTAGCGGTGATCTCGTCGAGATATCCCTGCTGACGATGGTTGAACGCGTGATGGGCGCCCTGGGCGCGAACCACCGCAAGGCCATCGTCGGATCCTGCGGTGCCGACCACCGTGGCACCGATCGCCACAGCAAACTGCGTCGCCGCCACGCCAACGCCGCCGCTGGCGCCGTGGATCAACACCGTGTCTCCAGCGCGCGTGTTGGCGCGCCCGAACAACGCCCGCCATGCCGTAACGTATGGCACGAACAAACCGGCGCCTTGCGCGAACGAGATGCGATCCGGGAGGCGATGAACCTGTTCGGGCAGGCAGACCGCATATTGCGCATACGCACCGTGCGCCTTGCCCACGGCGGTGCCGCTGACGTAGACGCGATCGCCCGCCGTCCACTGTGAAACGCCTTCGCCAACTTGATCGATGACGCCAGCCGCGTCAGCGCCGGGAGTGTAAGGAAGATCCGGCTTGATGGCGTAGCCGCCGGCCCGCATGTAGGTGTCGTACGGATTGACGCCAACCGCGTGAACCTTGACGCGGACCTGACCGGGTCCGGCCTTCGGATCGGGAACGTCTTCGAGCTTCAGGACTTCAGGACCACCGAACTCGCGCGCCAGGATCGCTTTCATCCACGTATTGTCGCGACAACCCTCGCGTCGCGACAAGTGTCATTTCGAAGCGCGCGCCAGTTCCTCGTCGATGATCTGCTTGAAGGCTTCGAACGGCTGCGCGCCCACGAGGGCGCGGCCGTTGATGTACACCGTCGGCGTGGAGTTAACGCCCATTCGCTCGCCGAGCTGGTAATCCTCCCGGATGTGCGTGGCGTGCTTGCCAGAATCCAGGCACTGATCGAACGCGCCGCCATCGAGGCCAATCTTGCGCGCCGTCTGCTTCAACGCCGGCACGGCGAGCTGGCGAATGTCCGCAAACATGGCGTCGTGCATCTCCCAGTACTTGCCCTGTTCACGCGCGCAATGCGCCGCCTCCGCCGCCTTCATGGCTTCGCCGTGGTTGGGAAGCGGAAAGTCCTTGTAGACGATGCGAACTTTGTTGCCGTAGGTCTGCTGGATTTTCGTGAGAGTCGGACCGACTCTCTGGCAGAACGGTCATTGATAGTCGGAGAATTCCACGAGCGTCACCGGCGCCGTGGCTTCTCCGCGAACCGGATCGTGCTCGAGCACGGCGACGTTGTAGCGCGGCGGATCGAGCATTACCCTGACGTTGGCGTGATTGGCGTTCTTCAGTTCTTCGACGAGCTGCGCGCGCAACTGCAGCTTGCGCTGCGCCTCCAGGAAGTCCTTGATCTGCCCGCGGAGATCGTCGAGTGAGCGGCCGCCGGCGCGCTCCTTGTTCTGTTCGTAGAACACGGCGACCTCGGCATCGGTCACCGGCTTCGAACGCTTCGCGGCGTCCTGCGCGAGGTACTGTTCGACCGGCTGGTTCGACGCCTTGGCGGCGTTTTCGATCAGGATGTCGCCGACCAGCTGCTCGAGCATGTTGCGGCGGTTCTGATACAGCAGTTGCGTCACGCGGGCGCGCTCGGCGGCGTCGAACTCTTCCCACTTGGCGTCGAGTTCCTGCAGTGTGACCTTGCGGCCGCCGACTTCGGCGACGACCTGATCGGGATTTGAGGCAGGCGCGGGTAACTGCTGCGTTGCGGCGCTGGGATCGCCTGCACATGCGGCAAGCCCGGCGGCCGTGCTTAACGCGAGGCACCCGGCGAGCGCCACGTCGGTAAATCTCATCCTGTCAGCTTATCAGAGTGCCGTCCGGGCTCCGGATCACCCGGCCGATACCCCCGGCACGCAATCACCGGCAGCCGCGGATATTTGGGATATTCCGGCTCCGTTGACGAACGCTGACACATGTAAAACGTCGATCGCCCGCCGGGGACGACACGGCGAAATTGACATTCGAAGCACAGCCCTACGCGCAGCCGCTCGTGGTTATCCAAGGATCCGATGGCAAGCCTATAACCTTTGCTACAGTTAGGGTGTCATGTTCAAGTTGTCCTCGTTCGTGTGCGCCACGGTTCTGCTTGCCGGCTCGCTCGTCCTGGCGCAACAACCGGATCAGCCGGTGTTCAGGTCCGGCGTTCGCACCGTGCCGATCTATGCAACGGTGGTCGACAGCAGCGGCCGCCTAGTACCGGGCCTCGAGCAATCGGACTTCACCGTCCTGGATAACAACAAGCCTGCTGAGATGCTGCTGTTTTCGAACGAGTCGCAACCGTTCACCGCCGTGGTGATGCTCGATACGAGCGCCAGCATGACCGCGAACTTGAAGCTGCTCAATCGCGCCGCCGAACAGTTCCTGCTGCGCCTGCTGCCGGTCGATCGGGCGCAGGTCGGCGCCTTCAACGACAAGATCCAGTTGAGCGGCACCTTCACCAACAATCGCGACGAGCTGATCGGCGCCTTGAACGACTTGTACTTCGGCAACCCGACGCGCCTGAACGACGCAATTGCGACCAGCCTCGACGTCTTGAAGGGTGTTGACGGCCGGCGCGTTATCTTGGTGTTCACCGACGGTGAAGACACCTCGAGCCGGATCGGGTTCAAGACGGTACTGGAACGGGCGCGCGACGAAGAAGTGATGGTCTATTCGATCGGCCTGGAGTCGGAATACTTCAACGGCATGCGCGTGGTGCGGTCGCGGCCATCACGCGATTTGCGCAGGATTTCAGACGAGACCGGCGGCGGCTACTTCGAGTTGCAGAAGACCGACGAGCTCTCGCCTACCTTCACGCGCGTCGCCCAGGAGCTGCGCAGTCAGTACCTGATCGGCTTCGCCCCGGTGGCGCTCGACAACAAGGTGCACAAGCTTGAAGTGCGGGTGAATAAACCGGGAATGACCGTGCGGGCGCGTAAGAGCTATCTCGCGGCGCCCGACAAACCGACGAATAGCGCCCACTGATTAGCGACAGCCGGTGTCATAACCGAGGCCGTGACTAATCAGTGTCGAATCCTTCGAATCGGTGGCCTAGGTGAAGATGCTGACAACGAGGATAGTGCCGGCCAGCGACACGGCGGTCACCAGCTCGATGGTGCTCGAGAAATTCCAATCGTAGATTCTGAACATTTGAAGCCCCCACCTAGGTAGGACGGCGGGGCTACTTCAGAAGTTCCAGCAGGCGGTTCCAGTCACTCTTACTGAGCAGAGCAGCAATCAGCGTTTCGTTGCCGCGTAGCGTGATCACGAGGGGACCCGCCGACACTGTGGCGCCAGCCTCGCGGAACCGATCGACCCCCGAATCATCCCTGTAAGCGCCGGAAGGCGTGGTGCTGGTGGTGACTTGTCGCGCCGGCGTGTCGGCGAAGGCGACCTCAACGATCACGTGCGACTCCGCATCGATGCGCGCGCCGGCCAGCCCTTCGTCGTTGAGCGTCACGCCGTCTACTTCCTGCGAACGGCCGGTGCGCCTGGCCTCAGCGATGGCCAGTTCGTATTGCACGTCGGCCCGGCGCTGCGCGGCGCTGATCGATTGATCGATCTGCGCCATCGCTTTCGCAGCGCTGCGCTGATGTGCTTCGTTCAACGGGTTGGCGAGGATCTCGATCGTCCGCTCGCCCGGCTGCATGGGCTTGACCATCCACGGCGCCTCGGACTTGCCGTCCGCAGGCATCGATCCGAGTTCGTCGCTGGCGGGGAACGGCAGCGCCGGCGCCATCACCGCGCGCACTGCCGTCATGGCTCGCACCACCTGCGCCTCGTCCTGCGCGTTGAGCGCCGTCGACAGCAGGACGATCGCGATGGCGGCGTAAAGTCGGAAGATCATTTGGTTGCGTTCCAGAACTCGGCCAGCAGGTTTGCGGCCACCCGCGCGCGATATTCGCGCGTCGATCGAATGTCGTCGATCGGCGCAATCTCCGTCAAGAGGGCAGCTTGCGCATCGGCCACGGTGCCGCCGTTCTGCAATATCGCAGCGGCCTTGCTCGCGAGCACCACCGTGGGTCCGACCGAGCCGAAGGCGATTCGCACCTGTCTGCCCCTGACACCGGCGATCATGATCTTCGAAATGGCCTGTGCGCGGCGCGTGCCCACCTTGCGCCACCACTGTCTCCCCTCGACGGCTGGAAACTCGATGGCGGTGATCAGCTCTTCTGGCCTTCGAACGCTGGCGCGATAACCGGTATAGAAAGACGTGAACGGAACCGTACGTTCGCCGCGCGCGCTGCGCAATATCACCCGCGCGTCCGCTGCCAGCAGCACTGGCAGCGTATCGCCGGCAGGGGACCCGTTCGCGACGTTGCCGCCGAGGGTGCCGCGATTCTGAATCTGCGCGCCGCCGACTTCACGTGCCGCCGCCACCAACATCGGCAATCTCTTGAGGATCGTCTTCGAGGCGATCAGTTCGCTATACGTCGTCAGTGCGCCGATGCGCACGACGTCCTCTTTGCTCGAGATGCCACGCAGTTCGTCGAGCGGCCAGAGATCGATGAATCGCCGGTCCGCGAGGGTTCCGAAGTGCAGGCCGACGTAGACATCCGTGCAACCCGCGATCGGCGTCAGCCGCGCGTCACCAGCCAGCATCGACAATGCCGCTTTCAGCGATCGCGGCCGCTCGAGCGTGAGCGCCTCAACGCGCGCGGGCACGTTTTCCCTTCCGTCGAGGATGCAGCGCCGCGTCTACCGAGCGGAAGATCGCCGGATAACCGGTGCAGCGGCACAAATTGCCCGCCAATGCGGTCTTGATGTCGTGCAGTGTCGCGCCTGGCTTCAACGGCGCGGCAGCGAGAATCATCCCGGGCGTGCAGATGCCGCACTGTGCGCCGCCGTGTTCGACGAAGGCATTCTGCAGCGCCTTGCCGGTGCGCGTCCGCGCGGCGCCTTCGATCGTGATCACCTTGCGGCCTTCGGCGTGAGCGACAGGCGTGATGCATGAATCGACGGCCACGCCGTCGATGAGGACGGTGCAGGCGCCACACTCGCCTTCGCCGCAGCCTTCCTTGGTGCCGGTGAGGCCGCAGTCTTCACGCAACACGTCGAGCAATCTTTTCATCGGATGCGCGTCCAAGTGGCGGGCGCGTCCGTTGACGATCAGCTTCATGCGCGGGCCTTCATCAGTCTTTCCGGAGTGGCAGGAATTGACCGCACGTCGTAGCCGCAATGCCTGAGCGCGTTGATCACCGCCGGCGCGGGACCGTCGATCGGCATTTCGCCAACGCCCTTGGCGCCAAATGGTCCATGCACATACGGCCGCTCGAGAATGCCGATATCCATCGGCGCCGCATCCATCGGCGTGGGGATGATGTAGTTGGTCAGTTGCGCATTCGCCATCCGACCATCTTTCATCACCACCTCTTCGGTCAGCGCGTAGCCGATGCCCTGCGCGGTGCCGCCTTCGATCTGGCCGATCGCCATCATCGGATGAATGGCCTTCCCTATCTCCGCGACCGCGGTGACGTTGATCGGAACCACCTCGAACGTCACCGGATCGACCTCGAGCTCAACGACGTTGCAGGACCAGGCGTAGCTGCCGTACGCGTCGCCGGCATAGCGATCGTCATCCCACAACAGTCCCGGCGGCGGCTCGTACTGCGCCGTGACGGTGAACGCTCCATGCTTGCGGAAATACTGCGATGGCGTAAGCTCGCCAAGTTTCTTCTTCATGTCGCGGGCGCACCGCTCGAGCAGTTTGCCGACGATCATGCACGTCCGCGACGCCACCGTCGGGCCGCTGTCGGGCACGAACGCCGTATCGACCCCGTGCACGTCGATCGCATCGAACGGCACGCCGAGAGCATCGGCCACGATCTGCGCGTGCATGGTCCGCGTGCCCTGGCCGATCTCGGTGCTGCCAACGAGAATGCGCGCGCCGGTTGCCGTCAACTCGAGTGACGCCTTCGAGGCCAGCTTCACCTCACCGCCGCCCGTGAATCCGGAACCGTGAAAGAACAGCGACAGGCCGATGCCGCGACTGGTGCCTTTCAACGTGCGACGCTTCTTCTTAAATTGCGAGCGCCGCACCGCTTCACGTAACACCGGCAAGGCGCTGGTGTCTTTGCCCAACTTCTGCCCGGTCGCGGTGGTGTCGCCTGGTTTTAGCGCATTGCGTTCGCGCAACGTCACCGGATCGATGCCAAGGTGATCCGCAATGCGATCCATATGGGCCTCGATCGCGAATTGCGTCTGCGGCGCGCCGAAGCCGCGAAACGCACCGTTGGGCGGCGTGTTGGTCATCATCGCGCGGCCGCGAATGCGGATGTGATCGCATCGGTAGGGACCTGATGCGTGGATGACGCCGCGCGACAACACCACCGCGCTGAGCGTCGCGTAGGCACCGCCGTCCATGACGACGTCGATGTCCATCGCCGTGAGACGGCCGTCGCGAGTGAGGCCGGTGCGATGCCGAACGATCGACGGGTGACGCTTGGTGGTGGCGACCAGGTCCTCGACGCGGTCGTAAATCATCTTGACCGGCCGTCCAGCCTTGCGCGCCAGGATCGCGGCGTGGCACGCCAGCATCGACGGGTATTCTTCCTTGCCGCCAAAGCCGCCGCCGGTTTCGGTTTGCACGACGCGCACCTTGTCTGGCGGCAGGTTCAACAGCACCATCAGCGCCTTGTGCACGTAGTACGGGCATTGCAGCGAGCCGTAGACCGTCATCTGCCCATCGCCGGGCACGGCGATCACGCCGTTGGTTTCGATGTAAAGCTGTTCCTGGTGACCGGTGCGGTACTCCCCTTCAACCACGACATCCGCGTCGCGGAACCCGCGGTCGATCTCGCCTTTGTCGATGGCGATCGTCTTGAAGCATAGCGACGCCTTCTCCGGGTCGTAGTTTGGCTTTTCCGACGCGTAGTCGATCGTGACTTTCGCATCGATGCCGATCAGCGCCTGCTTGTCTGCATGCGCGATCAACAGGATGGGCTCCGCCACATGCCTGACCTCGTCCACCGCAAGGCACGGCTGATCGGCTTCGATCAGCGCCACGTAGTTCTGGCCGGGAATGTCGCTATGGTCGGCGGCGATGAATGCTGAAGAGAGATTGATGCGG
>DASVFC010000284.1:0-6252 GCA_036380235.1 Vicinamibacterales bacterium | reverse complement strand
GAGCACCGTGGCCTCGAACAGGCCGTCGAGCTGGTCGTTCGGTACGAACGACACCTGTTGCAGGCCCTTGTCCGCATTGGCTGCGGTCGCGTTCGCGGTCGAGAACGCCAGGAAGATGTCGCCGGAGCCGTTGCCGGCCGTGCCGCCGGTGCGGCCGATGCCAAGCGAGATGCGTTGCGCGATGCGGCGCAGTTGGTGCGGCGCCAGCGGCGCATCGGTCGCGGCAATGGCGATGATCGAACCGCGGCCCGCCACGTCGGCACCGCCTCCCGGCGGGCCGAAGTTGTACCTGTTTTCGGAACCCTTGATCTCGCGGCCAACGCGCACTCCGGCGATGGTCAATTGATCTCGACCGCCAAAGTTCGCCTGCACCAGTACGCCCACAGTGTGTGTCGTTGGTCCAAACGTGGCCCGCCGTGAAGCCGTGCCGGTGCCGCATTTGAAGCCGAGGCAGGCCATGCCGGTTCCGCCACCAACGTTCCCTTCGGCAACCGGCCCGCCCTTGGCGGTATCGAGCGCGGCGTTCACGTGCTCGGGCTTGACGTGAAAGCCGTACATGTCGTTGAGCACGCCGTCGTAAGTTTCCGCAACCAGCGGATACGCAAACCACACATGCGCAATCAGCGGCGAGAAATACTTGCTCCTGTTCATCCAGCCAAGCGCCGCATCACGGACCACCCCGACGCTACCGGTATTGGTGATCAGGATCGGCGTTTCGAGAAAACCGGACTCTTGCACCCAGTGCGTGCCGGTCATGTCGCCGTTACCGTTGAGCACGTGATGCGCGGCGAACACCGGATCGAACGTGCGGCCGCGCGGCAAAATCGCCGTGACACCGGTTCGCACCGGACCCTGACCCTCGACGAGTTTGCCCTCACCGCGAACCAACGTTGCAAATCCGACAGCGACACCACTGACGTCGGTAATCGCGTTTAGCGGTCCTGGCTGGCCACCATCGAATGGGATGCCGAGGTCGCGCGCGCGGACTGCGCGATCTTGCGCGGCTACGGGCGAAAGTGCTGCCGGGATGCACCAGGAAAGGACCACCGTCGCCGTCAGTGCAAGAGCTGGTCGCATCGCGCAACTATACGCCGAAGATTGGAGTATCCTCGCGGCATGAAGCGCATTGCTCTCGCCGTTGCCAGTTTGTCTCTGATTGTCAGTACCGCTGGGTTTGCCCAGGACATTGCCAAGCCCGCCGCCCCACCGAAGACCATCGTGCAGCTGGTGCGCGACGCCTTGAATGCCAAGGATTTCGAGAAGGCGGAGCTGCTGGCGGTCGACAGCATGGCGACGACCAAGAATTCGCCGATCTCGATCGAAGCGTTCTCCTGGCTCGGCCGCGATCTCGTGGCCCGCAAACGCTATGAAGAAGCGATGACCTACGCGTCGCGCACCTACGGCTTCGTCGAAGAAGCGCTCAAGAGCCGGAAGCTCGACGACGAGCCGCGCTTGCCAATCGCGCTGGGCGCCGCCATCGAAGTGCAGGCGCTGGCGCTGGCCGGACAGGGTCGCCGCTCCGAGGCGCTGATGCACCTGCAGCGGGAAAGCGAGCAGTTCAAGGGCTCGTCGATCATCATGCGGCTCAACAAGAACGCGAACGTGATCGGCCTGGAGGGTCAGCCCGCATTCCCGTTGACGTCAAAGGAAGTACTCGGGCCGAAGACGCCGTCACTCGCCGAGCTGAAGGGCAAGCCCGTCGTGATTTTCGCATGGGCGCATTGGTGCGGCGACTGCAAGACGCAGGGCCCGCTCCTCGAATCCGTGATCAACAAATACAAGGACAGCGGCATTACCGTGATCGCGCCGACGCAGCGCTTCGGCTACGCCGAAAAGCGTCGGCCGGTTGGTCCTGCAGAGGAACTCGCCTATATCGAAAAGGTGCGCGACGAGTTCTATCCGTGGATGAAGAACGTGTCGGTCCCGGTCAGCGATGAGGTCTATCTGAAGTACGGCGTCTCGACGACGCCGACTTATGTGATGATCGATCGTGACGGCAAGGTGTCGACCTACATGCCGGGACAGCCGACCATCGAACAGATCGACGCGATGGTCCAGAAGATTGCGAAACCCGGGACGTCAAACCGGGAGAGATAGAAACCCCTGACGGGAGGCACCTCTTGTCGGGAGGCACCTCTTGTCGGGAGGCACTCCTTGTCGGGAGGCACTCCTTGTCGGGGGGCACCTCTTGTCGGGGGGCACTCCTTGTCTGGAAGCTCTTTCGGGACCGACAAGTAACTCATCCCCCCAAGCTTCGACTTCCCGACAAGTTTCGGCTTCCCGACAAGCATCATCCCCCGTCAGCGCCGCTTCAGGTATTCAGCGCGGCGCGCCAGGATCTCCTTGGCGAGGTCCTCGGTGAGCGACTGCTTGAGCGCCCGCTCGAGCGTGGCAATCGCAACGTCGTAGGAGCCGCGCGCCGCCTGCGCCTCGGCAAGCCCTAATAACGAACGCGGGTTGGACGGGTCGAGCTTGACGGCCTCCTGAAGATGCGTCAGTGCTTCGTCGACCTTGTTCTGCGCCAGCAGCACGCGGCCGATATTGCCGTGGGCGAGCGCGTAGTCGGGGCGCAGCTTAAGCGCGGTGCGGAACGACGCGACCGAGGCGTCGAAGCGGCCACCCTGCGCCTGAGCCGTACCGAGATTGAAGTGTGCCGCCGCCGATTGCGGTTTCAGTGCTGCTGAAATCTCGAAATGCCGGATGGCATTGTTGACCATGCCGCGCGACAGATACAGCACCGCCACGTCGTCGCGCAGCTCCGAATCGTTCGGGGTCACCTTGAGCATCGTCTCGTAGCCGACGATGTCTTCAGCGGTCATCTTGCGCGTGACTTCATCGTTCAGCTGCAGGCGATCGTTTTCGTTGTTGGTGAGCAGCTGGAACCACAGGTCGCCCATCTCGTCGCGCGACCGCTGTCCCCAGTAGACGCGCGCGGGCGGCAACTCGGGATTGCGCGGGTTGTCGGCCGAGTTGTCGTAGGTATATTCCATCGACAGGCGCGTGCCCTTCGGCAGCGGAACCGGTGACTGGTGCCGGTAGACATGCTGCCAGCGAAAGTCCCAGTCCTTGATGTCCATCACCACGCGTTCGGAGCCATCTGGCAGCGTCGCGACGCCGCGGATGCGCCGTGCGCGATAGTGCGCGTGCGGCTGCACCGCCAGCAGCTGCACATCGACCGGAAGCTCGTACGAATCGCGAATCACATGATTGGCAGTTCCTGGTGCGATGTCGATGCCTTGCGATCCGAGCCGCAAGATGGTCGGCGTGCGATCCGGCGCACGATCGGTGAAGTACAAACCAATCTCCGGCAGCACTTCCTCCACGGCGCCGCTTGGCTGCATGTGCAGCTGCACCACGAAATCGCTGCCTGGTTCGAGGGGCCAGGCGAGGTTGGGCTGCACGAGCGGCGCAACCTGGCCCGGCGTCCAGCCGAGAAAATGCCCTTCTGGATATTCCGCGGTGCGCGGCATCAGGCCGTCGTAACCTGGCAGCGGGTCGGCATCGTCCAACTTGCGGGTCGAATCGGTGCGATCGATGCGGATATTGGCGTGATGAACGACGCGCGCGTTGCCGGGATGAAACTCGATGCCGGTAACGTAGCGGCGCTGCTTTATCGGAATCCGAATCGCAAAAATTCGGAAGGCGTCGTCTTGCTGCGCGGGAAGGACGAATGGCTTATCCGGCTTGACGATCAAGTCCGGCTTGCCAAGCAACCAGCCGTCGGCAAACCGGGGCAGCGTCGGCAGATCCGCCGAATCACCTTCCGGCGTACCAGCCTTGACCCAGTGCTCGATCGTGGTGATTTCGCGATCGGTCAGCTGCCGCTGGCCGACGAAGTGACCGACGCCGGGTTCGACTTTCCATGGCGGCATGAAGCGGCTACGCGTGACCTGCGCGATCTGCGTGGCGCGGCGACGCACTTCGTCGTAGTTGGTGAGGCTGAACGGTCCCGGTCCATCAGGACGATGACAGCTTGCGCACGCCTCGAATACCACCGGTGCAATGTCTCGCGTGAACGTGACCTCCTGTGCAGACGCCAGCGACGGCATCAGGATCAACAGGAGAGCAGCGGCTTTCATTTCACAAGATCGGCGATGATGCAGCCGATCGCCTGCGTTTGGGCCACGGGAACCGGCTTGCCGGCGAGGATGGCATCGAGCGAGCGTTCGAGGTCGCGCACGGTTGGCTGCGGACGATCCTTGCCAAACGTGATGTAACGATCGTCGATGCGCCCGCGATAGAGCAACGTCCCCCGGCTATCGATGACTGCCACTTCCGGCGTGACGGTCACGCCGGTGCGCTTGACCAACAGCTGCTGCTCGTCTCGCTGCCACGGTGCCGGATAACCGAACTTGCCAACGTGCTCGCGAATCATTTCTTCGCTGTCGGAAGGCACCGGGTAAACGAGCCGGAACTGCACGCGTCCGGCATACATCTCCGCGAGCCGCTTGATTTCGGGCGCGTAGCGATTCGAGATCGGGCAGTCGGTGGTGGTGAACACCAGCACGGTCGTCAATTGCAGAGCCAGTGCGGCGGCGAGCATGGGATGGGATCAGTATAGAAAAAGAAAGGGGCGGGAATCGACCCCGCCCCTTGGAACCTCTGGAACCCTTGGATCCTTTGGAACCTCTATTACCAGGTTACGTCCACGCCGATGCGAACGATGCGGCCCTGGATGATGACCGAAGGCTGCTTGTAGGTCGCGGCGCCGAACTGTGCGGTTGCGACCGAGGAGTAATCGTCCGAGTTCAACGCGTTGAACAGGTCGAGTTTCGGCGTCGCCCGGAACGCGCCGAGCTCGAAGCGCTTGCTGATCGAAAAGTCGACCTGGTTGATACGCGGCGTGAATTCGGTCTCCGGCGCCACGAGCGGCACCTGCAGGTTCGCCACGCCGCTGGCAGCGAGCTCCGGCAGCACGAGTTCGCCAGGACGGCAGGGACCCGTGCAGTTCGCGGCGTAGCGCGTCGTCGACGTGAGCTGCCAGAACGTGGCCTGGCCGTTCGGCCGATCGAAGCCGGTGCCGGCGGTGAAGCCGCCGTAGGCCTGCGCTGCGCTGCCGATCAGATAGCCGTTGAGGCTCTGCCACGCGCCGCTGACCGAGATGCCGTACCACGGCAACGGATAGACGACCGTGGCCTTGAACTGCTTCTGCCACGGGATGCCGCTGTCCCACTGGTTGCAATAGAGCGAGCGGTTGGGATCGCTCTCGGCCGACACGCACACGTCGTTGAGCGAACGTTCGAGATTGAAGCCGCCGAAGGCGCGGGCGCCTTGCGGCAGGCGGGCGTTGAAGTTGATGTCGACGCCGTTATAGACGCGCTTCATCTCGTCGCTGGTGCTGTCGACGTTCGCCACCTGGCCGCGGAACTCCGGCTTGATTACCCACGCCGGGATGACGCTGCCATCGAGCGGGCTGACCACGTTGAACTGGTTGTAGCTGTTGGCGTTGAGCAGCGTGTTCTGGCGCACGGTGATGTTCTTGAAGTCGATGCGGTAGTACTCGGCCGCTACCGACAGCCCGGGCATCACTTCGCGCGTCACGCCGAGGTTGAACGCCAGCGAGTAGGGACGCTTGATATCGGGATCGAATTGCGCCAGCGACCGCACACCAAAGTTGGTGGGCAGGTTGGCGAAGTTGATCTCGCAGCCGGCAGACAGGAAGGCGCAGCCGCGCTCACCCTGCGCAATGTCGTCGCCGTTGACGTCCTGCCAAGGCAGGTTGAACGTCGTCAGCGCCGTCGGGTTATAGAGCTGCGCGAAGCCCGTCGTCTGCGCGGTGACGAACTTGTTGTAGCCGGCGCGCACGGCCGTCTTGCCATCGCCCGCAATGTCGTACACCGCAGACAGGCGCGGCGAGAAGTCGCTCCACGTCGGGAACGAAATGTCGTCGTACGCCGGCACGTTGGCAAACCGGCCGACCATCGTCGGCTGACCGACGATCGTCTGCTTGTTGAAATCGTAGCGCACACCGTAATTCAAGGTCAGGCGGTTGACGTTCCATGAATCCTGCGCGTAGGCGCCGAAGTTGGCATCAAGCGTTTCCTCGACGCGCAGCGGCGTGTTCAACACGGTCACCTGGAAGGGCACGCCATTGTTGTAGGTCTGATACAGATCGCCGTTGGCGTTGTTGTAACGCGGGTACTTGCCCCACTGATGCTGGACACCGATCTTGACGTTGTGCGCGCCGGTCACGTACGACACGGCGCCCTGCAGGTTGTAGCGGTCAGGATAGTTGCCAAGCTGCGCGCTCGA
>DASVFC010000283.1:0-12587 GCA_036380235.1 Vicinamibacterales bacterium | reverse complement strand
CACGCTGGCGCGGGCCGCGGCGACCCTTGAAGCAAACGGCATGATTGTGTGGATCGCGGCCAACGATGGCAATTCGTTGGCGCCCGTCGCCAGCTACGGCTTCGATGAGAAGCTGGTGTCGCGCATCGGCCGCATCGGCAGCGACAGCAATAACCTGACCGCCGCCGCTTACCGCGACAACATCCCGCGCGTAAGTGCCGCCACCGCAACCGCCCCGGCCGCGCTTGCGGTGGCGCTGTGCAGCCCAACCGGGCCAACGGGCGTGCTGTCCGTAGAGCTCAAAACTAACGTCACCGCCGACGAAGCCCGCGTCGCCGTGGCGACGATCTTTGCGGCGCAACTGGCAACGTTGGCGCAGCCAATCCCCGACGCCGCACCGGTGGCAGACGACCTACCCGAGGTTCCCGCGCGCATAGCGTTATGAACGTCATCCTCGCCGAGGACGATCCGGACATTCAGCTCGTCGCGCGCCTGGCGTTGAAGCGGGCCGGATTTTCCGTCAAGGTCGTCGGCAACGGCCAGGAGGCGATTGATGCCATCCGCGAGCAACCGCCGGACGTGATCCTGCTGGACTGGATGATGCCGGAAATCGACGGACCGGAAACGTGCCGGCGGCTCAAGGCCGACCCCACAACCGCCAGCATCCCGATCATTTTTCTAACCGCCAAGTCGCAGGAAGCGGAGATTCAGCGCGGCCTCAGCCTCGGCGCCGCCGGCTACGTTACCAAGCCGTTCGACGCCCTTGCGCTCGGCCAGCAGGTGCGCGACATCATCGACAAGCAGTGAAAATCAAGACGCGCGCCTATGCCAGCCTGTGGCTGATTCTCGCGCTGGCGGCCGCCGGCACCGCGTTCATCTTCGTCGTCCTGGACGTGGCCGGCCGCATGGACGTGGAGCGGCAGCGCATCGCCGAGGTGCTCTCCGTTCACGGCCGACTCTGGCGTACCGTCATCGAGAATAGGCACGACCAGGAAAGCTACGCGATTACGCGCATGTCAGAGGTGCGGCAGCGCGTCGACGAACGTCGCCGCGCGTCGGATGACTATCTGGCGCATCTCGACTCGCTCTTGCGAGTGCCCGAACAGCGCGAGCGGCACGCGCAGCTGAAGACACAGATTGCGGCCTGGCGTGCCTCGTGGGATGCCAAGGCCGCGGCACCGACGCAGTATTCGCCCGAACAGCTGATTCTCGATAGCCGCGCCGAGTTCGAAGCCATCAACCGCCTCCTGGTCCAGTTTGACGAGCGCGAACGCCAGTTGTGGGATGAGGCCAATCGCATACTCATCCAACGGCGCGAAGTGTTCTTCACCATCATGACGGCGCTGGCGAGTGTCGGGCTGCTGCTGCTGGCATTCGTGATGTATTCAGCCAAGCGCGTGATTCTCGACCCGCTCACCGAGTTGACCGCGTCCGCAAAGCGCATCGAGCAGGGCGATTTGCTGGCGGCGCAGCAGACACTGCGCGAAGACGAGATCGGGGTGCTGTTCAACTCGTTCGCGAAGATGGTGCTCGCGATCCAGGCGCGTGAGCGCGAGCTGGCGCAGGCGCTGAGCGAGTCACGGGAGCTGGCCACGGTCACCGCCGAGTCGAGGCGCCGGGTTGAGGCCGCGCACGCGGATCTGCTCGCCATGCTCGAGACCACGCCGGCCGCAATCATGATTTTCGATCTGGACGGCAGCGTTCGCCTGCGGAACCGCGCCGCCACGGAGGTTCTTGGCATCGAGCCACAGAACCCGAAATTGCGCAAGAACTACTGGAGTCGTTTCAAGCGAGTCGCGAAGGACGGCTCTATCATCCCCCCGAGCCAGTGGGTGTCGGCGCGCGCATTACGGGGGGAAACCGTCAGCAATCATGAGCTCGAGATTCATCATCCCGACGGCCGCGTTTATCCGATTATCGCCAGCGGCGCGCCGCTGAAGAACGAGCTCGGTCATGTCACGGGCGCCGTCATTGCGTTCCAGGATATTTCGCGCCTGCGTGAAGTCGATCGGCTTAAGGAAGAGTTCGTGTCGATCGTCAGCCACGAGCTCAGGACGCCGCTGACCTCAATCCGTGGATCGATTCAGCTCGTCCTCGGCGAGCCCGGATCGGTTCCGGACCAGGAACATCGCAGCCTGCTGCAGATTGCGCTGAACAATTGCGAACGATTGGTTCGCATCATCAACGACATCCTCGACGTATCGAAGATCGAGTCGGGCAATCTGCCGCTTCACAAGAAGGCGGTGAACGTCGCCGAGCTGGTTCGGCAATCGGTTGACGTGGTCGCCGGGCCGGCGCGAAACGCCAACGTCAAAGTCGACGTCAAGATCCCCGCCAATCTTCGACCCGTCATGGTGGACCAGGATCGTATCGTCCAGGCGCTGGTCAACCTGCTGTCGAATGCGGTCAAGTTTGCGCCCATGGGATCGACGGTCACCATCGCCGCGACGTCGGGCGACCAGAACGTCATCCTGTCGGTGTCTGATGAAGGCGAAGGCATCGCGCCCGAGAACCTCAATCGATTGTTCCGCAAGTTTCAACAGGTCGACGGATCGTCGTCACGACGCAAGGGCGGCACGGGCCTTGGCCTCGCGATCACCAAGGCTCTGGTCGAGCAGCATGGCGGCCGCATCTTCGTGGATAGCGAGCTTGGCAGGGGCACCCGCTTTTCGATCACGCTGCCGCTCGCGACGCTCGAAGAAGCCGCCGCCGTACCGCCGGTCGTCGCCAACCGCGACGGCTCCGCGAGCCTGCACGTTCGCCGGGTCCTGGTCGTCGACGATGATGACCACTTCCGTGGCCTGATGAAGGAACAGTTGCAGCATGCCGGCTACGTGGTGTTCGATGCGCGTGACGCCGCATCGGGCATCCAGATTGCCCGCACCGCGCTGCCTGACGTCATTACGGTCGACCTGTTAATGCCCGGCATCGATGGCTGGAAGTTCATTCAGCAACTGCGGGAAGAAGAGCGGCTGGCCGCAATCCCGATCGTGGTTGTCTCGGGCGCCGCCGACGCCAAGACTTCCGGGAGCCGGCCCCTCGATGTATCGGTTATCAGTAAGGCCGACGCTCCCGATCGACTGCTGCGCGAAATCAGCCTCGCGTTGGCGGGCCGTCGCGGCGCCACCGTCCTGGTGGCCGAAGATGATGACGACTTGCGTGGCGTGTTGACAACGTCGCTGACACGCGATGGCCATCGCGTGCTCCAGGCACGGGACGGCGCCGAAGCGCTCGCCGTAATCGAGCGCGATCACGTCGATTTGCTCGTGTTGGATCTGATGATGCCGAACATCGACGGCTTCGGCGTGCTGACCAGGTTGAAGGACCTGCGCAACGGCGGATCGATCCCGGTGATCGTCGTCACCGGAACCGATCGCTCGACAACGGAAATGCAGGCGCTTCGCCTCGGCGCCAACGTCTACCTGTCGAAGCCCGTTGAAGCCGCCGCGCTGACCGAGCAGGTCACGCGGCTCCTGACCTGGACAACCTAGTGGTGGAGCCGGTCCTCTTGTCCCCCTAGCGCGAAGCGCGAAGGCGGAAGACCCGGCGTCGCCTACATCACGATCCCGGGCCGCGATCCCCGGTTTCTCGGCCGCTCTGGCGATTCGAGCGTCGCCTTCAGCGTCATCTCCTGCTTGTCACGCAGGATCGTCAGCGTCACCTCGCCGCTGGCGTCGCTGAGCTCTCGCATCAGGTCGCCCTGGTCGGTAACGTTTCTGCCATTGATCGCCGTGATCACGTCGCCGGCCTGCAGTCCGGCCTGCGCCGCCGGAGAATCCCGCACCACGCTCGACACCAGCACGCCGCCATTCTTGGCGCCGAAATACTCCTCGAGGTCGCGCGTCAGCGGCTGAACCGTCACCCCGAGGCGGGCACGGGACCCAAAGAACGGCATCACCATTTCGGGAACGCGGTACTCGAATCGCCTCGGCGCGCGATCGTCGAAGCGGAAATCGAACTGCGGTGGGTCAACGCGGAACTCGCGCAGTCCGCGCTCGATGTCGTCCCGCAACCGATCGGGATCGATGCCGAAATCGAAGTTCGACGCGACGCGACTCTCTGGCGTGGCATCGAACGTCTGCTTCTGGCCGTTGCGCATCACCCCGATCTTCACGCTGCGGCCGTCCGGCGTTTCCTGCACCAGTCGCGTGAACTGGCGCGCGCTACGGACGCGCTCACCGTCGTACTCAACCACTAAATCGCCTTCGCGAAGCCCGGCCTTGTCAGCCGGACTATCAGGATTGACGTCGTCGATGCGGACGCCTTGCGGCTCCTTCGCATCCACGTCGCTGACCATGACGCCAAGCTGGGCGCCGCGGCCGTCGAGGACCATCACATTCGGTCGAGGCCGCTCGACGCGGTCCTGTGCGGCCACCGAGATCGCCCCGCCGATTGCGACGGCCAGTCCGAGGAAAAACAGTCCGAACTTGATGTTCTTCATAGGAGAAAGCACCTCACAACAGCCTTTGACGTAACAACCGTTCGGAGAGACGGGCTTTCGCCCCCGGCTTTTGCTCGTCCGCACATTACAATCACGCAATGGTCGATGAGGGCCGGCCGCGCCGCAGCGGCGAAGCCGCGAAGGCAGGGGAAAAAAAGGCGATCCTCGAACGCGCGGAGAAGGAGCGGGTCAAGTTCCTTCGCCTCCAGTTCACGGACATTCTTGGCGTCATCAAGAACGTCGAGGTCCCGGATCGCCAGTTCTCGGACGCCCTCGACGGCAAGATCATGTTCGATGGATCTTCGATCGAGGGCTTCGTCCGAATCGAAGAGTCGGACATGTATCTGAAGCCCGACTTGTCGACGTTCCAGGTGTTCCCCTGGACCGATGACAAGGGCGCCCGCGTCGGCCGCCTCATCTGCGACATCGCAAACCCTGACGGCAGTCCCTTCGCCGGCTGCCCGCGCTCGACCCTGAAGAACGTGATCGCGCTGGCCGGCGAGCGCGGCTTCACGATGATGGCGGGAACGGAAACCGAGTTCTTCCTGTTTCTTCGCCGCGACGGCAAGCCCACCACCGAGACGCACGATCGCGCCAGCTATTTCGATCTCGCGCCAATCGATCTCGGCGAAGACGTGCGCCGCGACATCGTGGTGGTGCTCGAGCAGATGGGCATGCACGTGGAAGCAGCGCATCACGAAGTCGCGCCCGGCCAGCACGAGATCGACTTCCACTACGACGATGTGCTGACCACGGCGGACAACGTCAGCACTTGCCGCTTCATCGTCAAGAACGTGGCGTTGCACAACAACCTGCACGCTACGTTCATGCCGAAGCCGATCTTCGGCGTCGCCGGTTCCGGAATGCACACGCACCAATCGCTGTTCAATGGGGACGCCAACGCGTTCTTCGACGAGCGCAACGAGATCGGCCTCAGCCAGACGTGTCTGCACTACGTGGGCGGATTACTGCAGCATGCAAAGGGGTTTTGCGCGATCACCAATCCGCTGGTGAATTCGTACAAGCGCCTCGTGCCTGGTTACGAAGCGCCGACGGCGATCGCGTGGTCGGAGAAGAACCGTAGCCCGCTGGTGCGCGTCCCTGCGGCGCGTGGCACTTCAACGCGTGTCGAGCTGCGGCTCCCCGATCCGTCGTGCAATCCGTACCTTGCCCTCGCGGTGATGCTGCGCGCGGGCATTGACGGCATCGATCGGCAGGTCGATCCCGGACCGGCGGTGAACAAGAACATCTACAAGATGAGCCACCGCGAACGCCGCCACTTGCGTATCGACGATCTGCCGGCGAACCTCAGCGAGGCGCTGGACGAGTTTGAGAAGGACGCCCTGGTCAGGGAAACGCTTGGCGAGCACATCTTCAACCACTTTCTCGAAGCCAAGCGGGAAGAGTGGGCGGATTACATCCGCCACGTCTCCCCCTGGGAAATGGACCGCTATCTCGGCGTGTATTGAGGACAACCCTCGTCACTTCCTCAGGACAAAGATCCCGTCGCGCCGAGGCCCGTAGGGCAAAGGCGGACGGCACGACTCTTGATACCTCTAGGGTCAGGTCGCGACGGGTCATCCGGGGGGCGAACTATCAGGCAGGCGCTGGCATCGCCGCCTCCCGGCCGCACAACTCACGATTCCGTCGCGACCCTTTTTGCCGGCAAAGCCGGCACCCTGAACGAGCAATTTGGCGACGTGTCGCCGATCGCGAGTCGAGGGCAGATAGGAGAACGCAAATGGGCCGCTTCAGAAACGTCGTCATGGGTCTGGTGATCGCAGCTGCCACTGTCAGTGGCGCTTGCGCCTCAATGGGCTCGCGCTCGATTTCCGAAGTGCAGACCAACCCTGGCAAATTCGCCGACAAAACCGTGACCGTTGAAGGTGTCGTCACCACCTCGTGGGGCATCCCACTGGTTCCATTCAAGGTCTACAGGGTCAGCGACGGGTCAGGGGAGATGCTGGTCATTTCGGATAACAGCCGAATCCCTGGCAAGAACGCTCGCGTTCGCGTCCGTGGAGAGGTTGAAGAATTCGGTGCGTTTGGTGGTCGCTCCTTCGGGCTTCACATCCGTGAAAAGAGCATTAAGTTCCTGTAACGGAAGAAGTTAGCTCGCGGAAGGCGATGGCTCCGGCCATCGCCTTTCGTTTGTACGCCCACACCGTTCACCCCCAGTCCAAAGGCCTTGTGAAAAGAGGTACAATGTTCGGCTGTGGAAGCTCTTGAACACCCGTCCCCGCTTGTCGCCATCGTCAACATGCTGTTTGCTCCGCTCGGCATTCACGTGGCGGACCATCTGGTGTTCAGCGCGCTGATCACGATTTTCATTCTCGTCCTCGGCTTGATGATCCGCAGCTCGTTGAGCGTCGAGAATCCCGGCAAGCTGCAAATCGTCCTCGAAGACATCGTCTCGTTCCTCGTCGGCGTGCTCGAAGGCAACATGGGTCCGCGCGGCCGCCAGTACCTGCCCCTGCTCGGCGCCTTGTTTGTGTTCATCCTGCTTGGTAACTTGATGGGCCAGATCCCCGGCCTCGGCTCGCCGACCAGCAACATCAACGTGCCTTTCGCGTGCGCGATTACGTTGTGGCTCTACTACCACTGGCAGGGCATTCGCGCCAACGGCGTGTTGAATTACATCAAGCACTTCGCCGTGATGCCGGGTGTGCCGGTGGTGATGGCGCCGCTGATCTTCGTCATCGAAATCATCAGCCACCTGTCGCGCGTGCTGTCGCTGACGCTGCGCCTGTTCGGCAACATCTTCGGCGAACACCTCGTGGTGCTGATCATCGCCAGCATCATCCCGTTCATCGCACCGCTGCCGATTCAGTTCCTCGGTTTGATTGTCGGCCCGCTGCAGGCATTCATCTTCATGACGCTCGGCGCGATCTACCTGACCGCCGCCACGCACGTCGATCACCACGGCGATGAAGTGGGCGGCGTCGAAGGCGCGCATCCTCACGCGCACGCGCACTAGCCGATTTTGGTTGGCCTGTTGGCCCGTTAGCCCGTTGGCCTGTTCGCCTGTTCGCCTGGTGGCCTGTTCGCCTGAGGCGGTCCGAGCTGATTAATTTTGACGACGACGACGGTGCGGTCGTCGCTTTGTTCCGCGTCGCCGCAGAAGCTCTGAACCGTTGAGAAGAGCGCGTTGACGATGTCCTTGGCCGGCATCGTGTAGTTTTGTTCCACGACGTCGATCACGCGCTGGGCGCCGAATTCCTGCCCGGACTCGTCGAACGCCTCGAAGATGCCATCCGAACACAGCACGAACACGTCGCCGGTTGCGAGGGGCACCTGGTAGTCGTCGTAAGTAGAGCTGCCGAACGATCCCAGCGGCACGCCCGGCATCTGCAGCTGCTCGGCCTTGCCGTTCGAGCATTTCACCGGGAACGGCAACCCCGAGTTTGCAAACGTGACGATCTGTTTCTTGAACTCGAACATCGCGTAGCAGAGCGTGCAGTAGTACTCCTCGAGGTTGCGCTCGTGCAGGATGCGGTTCATGCCGGCAAGCACTTCGCCCGGCGTACTGCTCTTCTTTTCGAGCCGGCGGCGGAACGTGCGGCCGCGGATCATCTCCCCGATGGCGGCGCCGTACAATGCCGCCGGCACGCCTTTACCCGAGACGTCGCCCAGCGTCACCACCAGCGTGTTCGGCTCCGGCGCGAGGAAGTCGCACAGATCGCCGCCGAGCTCGCGCATCGGATCGAAGTGCCAGGCGACATCGACGCCGCGGAGCCGCTTGGGTAGCTCCTGCGGCAGCAGCGCCATCTGCACGCGCTGAGCGAAGCGCAGCTCCTTCTCGAAGCGTGCTTCGTTGGCGCGGATCGACTCGTACAGGCGCGCGTTCTCGATCGCGACCGCGGCTTCAGACGCCAGCAGCGTCAAGAGCTTGACGTGCTTCTTGTTGAACGCGTCGCGTTCGGGGCTCTCGAGATCGAATACGCCGATGCAGCGATCTTTGAGGAGCAGCGGCACGACCAGTTCCGACCGGACGCCGGGTACAGCGTGGATGTAGCGCGGGTCCTTGGTCACGTCCGGTACCAGCACCACCTCCTTGTGCAGTGCCGCATATCCGACCAGCCCCTCGCCGAGCTTTACCGGCTCCATCGCCCGCGAATTGTCGCCGTATTGAATGGCAACCTTCATCTCGAGCCTGCCCTCGTCTTCGTTGAGCAGGGCGATGCCGAAGATGCGGTAGTCGATGACGCGCTTGACCAGGTGCGCCATCCTGGTGAGCAGCTCGTCCGGGTCGAGGATGGCGCTGATCTCGTGGCCGATCTCGGCCAGCGTTTCCAGCGTTTCCGCGTACTCGCGCTCGGATTCGAAGAGGCGGGCCGTGGCGATCGCCTGCGCGACATGGGCGCCGAACTGGCGCAGTATCCATTCGTCGCGCTCGGTGAAGGCGCCGAGCTGATCGCTCAACAGGTTGAGGGCGCCGATGACCTGGCCCTTGTAGCGGAGCGGCACCGCCAGCTGCGACTTCGCTCCGGGGATCACCGCGAGGTAGCGCGGATCGGTCTCGACGTCGTTGAGCAGGATTGGCCGCTGCTCCGCAACCGCCACGCCGACGGTGCCCTGCCCCACCCTGAGCGTGAAGTGCTTGACGATCTCTTCCGGATAGCCAACCGCGTAGGCGATGCTGAGCTCTTCCCGTTTCTCGTCGAGGAGGTAGACCGAGAATACGGTGAAGTGTGTCAGCCGCGAGATTAGATCCGGGATTCTCTCGAGCAGGGCGTCAAGATCCAGCACGGAGCTGACCTCCCTGGCCAGCTCCGCGAGAATCGATAGCAGTTCGGCGTCCGACGCTGACGCAGCGTTACTGAGCGGTCGTGTTTCCACCTGTGCCCAAAGTGTACTTCGTCACCCAGTCATAGATCCGCTGCATTCGATCTTTCTGATGGTAGTACTCCTGGATGCCGTGGCCTTCGCGCGGGTAGAACACCAGCTCGGTCGGGATGCCGCGATCTTTCAAGCCGCGATATAACTCATAGGCCTGTCCTACCGGCACGCGCTCGTCGTTGGCGCCGTGCAGGATCAACGTCGGCGTCTTGGCCTTGTCGATGTGCGACATCGCCGATCGTTCAAGGTACAGCGGCAGCGTCTGCTTGTTCGGAATGCCGCCGAAGTAGGCGATCAGCACGCTCGGAATGTCGTTGGTGCCATACATGCTCCACATGTTGGTGAGGCCGGCGCCGACCATCGCCGCCTTGAAGCGAGTGGTCTGCGTGATCACCCACGCCGTCATGTAGCCGCCGTAACTCCAGCCGATGTGCGCCAGCTTGTCGGGATCGGCCACACCGCGAGCGATCAGCGCATCGACGCCGGTCATGATGTCGCGGTAGTCGCCGCCGCCCCAGTCGTTGATGTTGGCGGCGAGCGTTTTCTGCCCGTAGTTCGAGCTGCCGCGCGGGTTGGGATAGAACACCGCCCAGCCCTTGCCCGCCCACACCTGCCCGCCTTCAAGACCGCCGAGGCGGAAGTTGTTGATGAATGCCCCCGCGGGGCCGCCGTGCGCGACCACCAGCGTCGGATACCGCTTGTTGGCCTCGAAGCCAACCGGCTTCAGCAACACGCCCTCGATCTCGACGCCGTCGCTGCTCTTCCAGGTGATTACCTCGGTCTGACCCTGCGAGATCTCGGCGAGTTGCGGATTGGAGTTCGTCAGCCGGCGCGGGCTGGCGAACGACGGATCGGTCACGTAGACCTCCATCGCCGAATCCGGTGCATCGGCCGTGAAGACGATCGTCCGGCCGTCGCGGCTCACCGACGTGCTGCTGATCGTCTTGTTCCTGGTCAGCTGCGAGTACTGCCCGCTCTTGACGTCGTACGCGAACACTTCGTTGTAGGCGCGCCTGCCGGCGACGAACATCACGCGCGAGCCCTCGTTGGTCCAGTTCGGGCCGCCGGGATCGGTATCGAAGTTCGCGCCGGCGTCCTTGATCGCTTTGGTGTTGACGTCGTAGAGCATGAGACGCCCCTGCACGATCGTGCTGGACGCGGTGCCGTCGGGAAGCGGCGGCGTGGAATTCGGCTCGCTGACCCAGGCGATGGTCGACCCGTCAGGCGACCACTTCGGCGCCGCATCGTTGCCCCAATTGGTGCTGATCTTGTCGACTCGCTTGCTGCTCACGTCGGCGATATAGATGTCGCGCCGGTTGTCGCGCAGCATCGGCGTCGCCGCGGCGCCAAACACGAACCGCTTGCCGTCGGGCGACCACGACGGCGCGCCCTGCAGCGTATACTGCGTACCTTCGGTGATCCGCGTCGACTGCTTCGTGGCGACATCCACGACCCACGCGTGTTGATAGCGGAAGTCGCCTTCGAACACGCGCTCGTCGTCGCGTTTCTTGATCGCCGCTTCTTCTTCGCTCGAGCGCGGGTCGGTCGCGACATACAGAATCCGCGTGCTGTCGGGCGCCCAGGAATACGAGCTGACATTCTCCTTGGCGTCGGTCAGCTTGAACGCTTCGCCGCCGTCCGCGGGCAGCAGGTAGATCTGCGCTTTGGCTTCCGCGCTACCCCGTGCCGACACGAACGAGATGTACTTGCCGTCAGGCGACCATTGCGGCTGCGTGTCGCTGCGCTCGCCGAACGTGATTTGACGGCCGGGAGAGCTGCCGTTGGTGGACACCTTCCACACCCGCGTGCGGCGCTCCATCCGGCCTGCCCTGGGCGACGACTGCGCTTCTGCAATCGGAGGCGAAGGGTCCTGTTCGGGCTCCCATTGAGCCACCGTGTAGATCGCCTGCGTGCCGTCGGGCGAGACGCTGGCGTTCTGCACCGCCTTGATGCTCAGCACGTCATCAAACGTTGCCGGCCGCTTCGTTTGCGTCGACACGCCCGCCGACGTCACCAGCACACACGCCAACACCAAGACCTTACGCATCAGTCCCTCCAGAGGCAGGCAGTATAATTTCAGGGCGCATGCAGCTTCCACTGGACACGACGGCAATCGAGCGCATTCTTCCGCACCGCTACCCCTTCCTGCTTGTCGACAAGATCACCGAATTCGAGCCGGATCAGCGCATTGTGGGCGTAAAGAACGTGTCAATCAACGAGCCGTACCTCTCGCGACCCGAGGGCGGGCGGCCGTCGTTGCCGCCCACCATTCTCACGGAGGCTGTGGCTCAGGTAGGCGCGATCCTGATCCTGGCGAAACCTGAAAACAAGGATCAGTTGATTTTCTTCCGCGGCATGGAGCGCGTCCGCTTTCGGCATCCGGTGTACCCGGGCGACAGCGTGATCGTTGAAGCAAAGGTGAAGCGGCTCCGCAGCCGCATGGGCGTGCTCGAGGGCCGCGCTACCGTCAACGGCAAGGTCGTGGTCAACGGCACCATGACCTTCGCGCTCGGCCCGGAATAGTTCGTGGAGGCAGGGTTAGACCCGGCGGTCTCCCTTGAACAGCACCCTTCCAAGCCTCTTATTCCACGCGGTAAATTCCTCGTCTCCCGGATCTTCCGCGATTGCCTTCCTGACTTGATTGAGCCGCGCGTCGAGTTCATCAATCGACGCCAGGATGAACGCTTCCGCCGTTTTTGGCTCTACCGGCGACCCATGCTCGCGCACGCCGTGATGCGACGCGATCAAGTGCTCGATCTGGGCGCGCAGATCGTCTGGAAATCCTGAAATCGCATTGATCGCTTCGCGCACCATGATCAGGCCGAGCGCGATGTGGCCGACGAGATTGCCGTCACGCGTGTAGCTGCCCGCGCCGCCCTCGTACGAGAGTTCCTGCAGTTTGCCGATGTCGTGCAGGAGGATGCCGGCGAGCACGAGATCCCAGTCGGCGCCGTAAGCGGTTGACACGAAGCGGCCGACCTCGGCCATCTTCGTGATGTGCTCGAGAAAGCCGCCGCGATAGGCGTGATGAATCACCTGCGCCGCCGGCCACACACGCAGTTGCTCGGCGTGATCGGCGACGATGCGATTCAGCAGGACACGAATGTGGTTGTTCTTTACGCCTTGCAGGTGTCCCTGCAGTTCGGCCCACATATCGTCGATCGGCCGCGGCGCGCTGAGCACCGCGTCTTCCTCGCGGAAACCTTCACGACGATCCTGATCGGGATTCACGCGCCGAATCGTTGACAGCACCAGTTCGACGCGGCCGTTGTAATTCGTCGCGCGTCCTTCCACGCGCACGAACTCCCCGGCCTCGAACTCGTGCTTG
>DASVFC010000282.1:0-3312 GCA_036380235.1 Vicinamibacterales bacterium | reverse complement strand
ACCAACGTGTCGTCGAGGAAACGTGACACGCGATCGACCGCTTGATCGACCGTCATGCCGATCACGTTCAACTCGCTGAGTAAGCCTTCGCGGGGTTTGAGATCGACGTTCACGCGAACGCGGGCTTGTCCCGCGGAAGCCTTTGGCGAAGGCGGACCACTGATTACGCGCAACTCCTTGACCTTGGCCTGGATGCGCTTGCCGCGCACGTCGATCTCGGCGCGATTGCCGTCGATCGATAGCACGACGCCCTCCAGCCCGAGCCCTCCGACGGTGACTTTCGATCCAATCTCGGGCGGGTCTGAAGACCCGCCTCCACGTACGGACGGCGAGCCCGTTTCACCAGCCGCCGGATGACGCAAGTCTTCGACGATGCGATCGATCTCGGCCCGCGCTTCGGCGCGCGCCGATCCGGTTTCGCCGGTGTTGATGGCGGCGCGGATCGATGCCTTCTCGGCGATCGCTTCGGACTTTTCTTTCAACTGCTCGATCACCGTATCGACGTCACGTTTGGCCTGCCGCAACCGTTCGTCGAGGCGTTCGTTCAGCCGCTTCTTGAAGACTTCTTCGCGTTCGGCCAGCGCCTTCTCGCGCCTGGCCAGCTCCGCATTTGTTTCATTGAACGCGCGCTTGTCGCGATCGAGCTTCGTGCGCTCGCCTTCGAGCGCGCGCGCCTGCGCGTCGAGGCGCGACAGATGCGCCTGCAGCCGCTTTTGATCGTCGCTCAGATATCCGCGCGCCGCCGCGATCACCGAGTGCGGCATGCCGAGGCGTTGCGCCATCTCGATCGCCAGGCTGCGGCCTGGCGCGCCGTAGAGCAGTTTGTAGGTCGGTGCGAAATTCTGCGGATCGAAGGCAAACGCCGCCACTGCCACGCCCTCGGTGCCGATGCCCCACGTCTTCACCGCGTCGAAGTGCGTGGTTGCAATCACCATGGCGCCGCGCTGCCGGAAATGCTGGACGATGGCCGTGGCCAGCGCTCCGCCTTCATTGGGATCGGTGCCGGTGCCGACTTCGTCCAGCAGCACCAGGGCAGGCACCTGAAGCTCGCGATCCATCGACACCAGGTTGCGGATGTGCGACGAAAACGTGCTCAGGCTCGCTTCGATCGATTGCTCGTCGCCGATGTCGGCGAACACGCAACGGAAGATCGGCAGCCGCGCCGCCTTGGCCGGCACGTGCAGGCCCGCTTGCGCCATCAACGCGAACAAGCCGGCAGTTTTCAACGCCACCGTCTTGCCGCCGGTGTTCGGGCCGGTGATCAGCAGCACCCGGTTCGGCGGATCGAGCAGCACGTCCACGGGCACCGGCCTCTCGAGCATCGGGTGGCGAGACTCTTTCAAGTGCAGGCTGGTATCGATCGTGAACTCGGGCTCGATTGCATTGAGCTTGGAGCTGTAGCGCGCCTTCGCCTGCAGCGCGTCGAGATCGCGCGCCACGTGCCGGCTGATCTCGATGTCGCGCGGCCGGGCACGAAAGCGGTCGGTCAGCTCGAGCAGGATACGAAAAATCTCCTCCCGCTCTCGATCTTCGAGCTGGACGATGTCGTTGTTGATCTCCACCGTCGCCGCCGGTTCCATGAACAACGTCGCGCCGGTCGTGGACGAGCCATGGACAATGCCGGGGACGTTGCCGCGATGCTCGGCGCGCACCATCAGCACGAAGCGGCCGTTGCGCTCGGTGATGACCTCGTCCTGGAGATACTTCGCCGACGTGCCGCGCGTATATTGCTCGAGCGTGCCGCGCAGCTTCTGCCGTTTCTGGCGCAGCTCGTTGCGAATCCGTTTCAGCTCGGGGCTCGCATCATCGAGCACTTCACCGCCCGGATCGATCGCGCGCCGAACGGCTTCCACTTCGGCCTTGAACGCTGTGACGTTCGCGACCCGCTCGCGCAGGATCGGAAACTCCGCGCCGGCGCGAGCAATCGCGGCGCGCGATTGATCGACGGAATCGAGAAAATCGGCAAGCAGCCGCAACTGCAACGGTTCGAGCGGCCGGCCCTGCACGTCGAGCGCGTCGAGTGCCTCGGGCAGCGCGTCGCCCGCCCGCAGCGGGAACAACGGATGGCGTTCGAGAAACTTGACCGTCTCGCTCGTAGCCTCCTGAGCCGCTACGACTACCTTCGGATCGGTCGACGGTTGGAGCTCCGACAGCTCCGCCGCACCGAGCGGGGTAATCGCTAACGCGGTAACCGCTTCGACGACGCGATCGAATTCAAGCTGACGTGGAACGTTCACTGAATATTCCTGATGGCCCGATGGCCCGATGGCCTGATTGCCTGATGGCCCGATGGCCTGATGGCCTGATGGCCCGTTGGCCTGTCGGCCCATTACAGATGATTAATCATCGACGCGATGCACCCGGCGCCGTAACCGTTGTCGATGTTCACCACCGAGACGCCGTTGGCGCACGAGTTCAACATGCCAAGCAGCGCCGCGATCCCGCCGAAGCTGGCGCCGTAGCCGATGCTGGTGGGCACGGCGATCACCGGCACGCCTACCATGCCCGCGACCACGCTCGGCAGCGCGCCCTCCATCCCGGCGACCACGATCACCACGCGCGCGGCGTGCAGCCGTTCGCGCTGCGACAGCAGCCGATGAATGCCCGCGACACCGATGTCGTAAAGACGGTCGACCGTATTGCCCATTAATTCGGCCGTCACGGCTGCTTCTTCGGCCACGGGCAGGTCCGAGGTGCCGGCGGAGCACAACGCGATCGTGCCCTTGCCCGGTTCCATCACGCCCTTGAGAGTGATGCAGCGTGCAATGGCGTGATATTCCGCGTCGCCGATGCTCGCCCGAACCGCCTCGAACGCCGGGCGATCGGCACGCGTCACCAGCAGCGGACTGCCGCGCTTCACTATCTCTACCGCAATGTCGGCGATTTGCTGCGGCGTCTTGCCCAGCCCGAGCACGACTTCAGGGAAACCCTGTCGAATCACGCGGTGGTGATCGACTTTCGCAAACCCAAGATCCTGAAAGGGTTGATCTCGAAGCGCGGCCGCTATTTTACCCAGCGCATCCGCTGGATCGGTGCTCCCGTCTCGCACTTGTTCGAGCAAAGATCGAAGCTCGGCTGCATTATTTAACGACACTGTCGTATTATGATGGACTGGACTACGGGGCAAGAGCCCATCTTTAGATGACTGCAGCAGAAACCCTAATCCTCGCCTCGTATTTCTTCGTTCTCCTCATCCTCGCTGTTTATGGGTGGCACCGGTATTACCTGGTGTACATCTACATGAAACATAAGCACGAGCAGCCGAAGCCGAAGGCCACTTTCGACGATCTGCCTGTCGTCACCATCCAGCTG
>DASVFC010000281.1:0-2976 GCA_036380235.1 Vicinamibacterales bacterium | reverse complement strand
ATTTGCACTGCGTGACGATGTTCGCGTTCGGATCCAGCTCGACATAACGCTTGGGCAGGTCGCCAAGGGGAATCAACGTCGAGCCGGGCAGGCGGTTGATCTGAAACTCCTGCGGCTCGCGCACGTCGATGATTTGCACGGTTTCGCCGCGATCCAGCTCGGCCTTCAGTTCGCGCGCCGTCAGGGCATCGACCGACGTCGCCGCTGGCTTCGCTGCTTCGAGCTGATGCGGCGCCACACCGCAGAACTGCTCGTAGTCGATCAACTTGGTCACCGTCGGATGCGTGCCGCACACCGGGCAGTCGGCATCCTTGCGCAGCTTCAATTCGCGGAACCGCATACGCAGCGCGTCGTAGATCAGGAAGCGGCCGATCAACGGTTCGCCGGCGCCAAGAATCAGCTTGATCGTTTCCGTCGCCTGGATGACGCCGATGATGCCCGGCAGCACACCGAACACGCCGCCTTCGGCGCAGCTGGGCACCAGCCCCGGCGGCGGCGGCTCCGGATACAGGCAGCGATAGCACGGACCTTCCTTGGTCGCGAACACCGATGCCTGGCCTTCGAAACGGAAAATGCTGCCATAGGCATTCGGCTTCCCGGTCAGCACGCACGCGTCGTTGACGAGATATCGCGTCGGGAAATTATCGGTGCCGTCGAGGATCACGTCGTACGGCTCGAATAACCGCAGCGCATTCGCCGACGACAACGCTTCGTCGTAGGTCTCGACGTGCACGTTCGGGTTGAGCGCGCCGAGGCGATCCTTCGCCGACTGCAGCTTCGGACGTCCGACATCCGGAGTGCCGTGAATGATCTGCCGTTGCAGGTTGCTGAAATCGACGACGTCGAAGTCGACGATGCCAATGGTGCCGACGCCGGCCGCCGCGAGATACATCGCGGCCGGAGATCCAAGGCCGCCCGCGCCGATGCACAGCACCTTCGACGCTTTCAGCCGGCGCTGACCTTCGACGCCGACCTCCGGCATGATCAAGTGTCGGCTGTAACGTTTGATTTCTTCGCCGCTCAGCTCCGGCAGCGTTTCCGCAGTCGCGGGCGCGCCGCCCGCAACCGACGGAATGATGCTTACCGTATCGCCCGCCTTCAGAGGCGTCTGGTCTTTCTGCAGGTACCGGATATCGTCGTCGTTGACGTAGACGTTGACGAAGCTGCGCAGCTTACCGTCGGCGCTATAGAGGTGCTGGCGCAGGCCGCCGTATTTCGTCGTCAGGTTCTGCAGCAGCTCGCCAATGGTGTTGCCGTCGACTTCAACCGTGTCGAGCTTGTCGGTGAACGGACGCAGAGGTGTGGGAATCAGGATCTTAGTCGGCATAGGTCACAGGTTCTTCATCAAATGCGGAACGGTCCGCTTGCAATTGCCACGACGTGAGCGCCTCGTCCTGGCCCGCCATCACCGAGACGATCACGTACGAAAACGACGGCCACGCGTGATCGAGATCGTACTGCGACGGCCTGGCCGGGTGATCGGGATGCGAGTGATAAAAGCCAAGCAGCTCCAGGCCGGTATCGCGGGCGCGTTTTTCGGCGGCGCGGTAATCATCGGGCCTCACCAGGAAGCGGCGCCGCGGTCCTTCCTCAGTGGTGTTCGGGAGCGCGAACGCCTCGTGCACGACGCCGTCCTTGCCCAGCATCGCGCCGCAGCATTCGTGCGGAAACGCCTCGCGGCCGTGAGCGCGGATCGCCGCGTTCACCTGCGGCTGCAGCACTATCGCCATCAGTTGGTGCCGCCGACCAACGTGCCTTCCGGCGGGTTCTCCCAGAACCGTTCGGACAGGTAACGCTCGCCGCCGTCGCAGAACACGACGACGATCACCGCATCCTTGCGGGCAATCTTGAAGGCGCCGGCGAGGTTGGCGCCGCTCGAAATCCCGACGAGCAGGCCCTCTTCATGCGCGAGACGCCGCGTCATCTCGTACGCCTCTTCGGTGCCGACCCGCACATCTTCGTCGGCCAGCGACGGATCGTAAATGCCCGGGACGATGGCCGACTCCATGTGCTTCAGGCCTTCAAGGCCGTGCAGCGGCGAATCAGGCTGCACCGACGCGAGCACGATGTTGCGATTGAACTCGCGCATCCGCCGGCCGACACCGATGAACGTGCCGCTAGTGCCAAGGCCTGCCACGAAGTGCGTCAGGCGATTGCCGACTTGCCGGATGATCTCCGGCCCCGTCGCTTCGTAGTGCGCGCGCCAGTTGAACGGATTGTTGTATTGATCGGCGTAGAAAAACTTGCCGGGATTGTCCTCGTTCAGCTTCTGCGCGGTGCGAATCGCCCCGTCCGAGCCTTCGAGCGGATTCGTGAAGATGATCTCGGCGCCGTATGAGCGCAGGATCCGCTTGCGTTCCGGGGTAACGTTCTCCGGCATGCATAGCGTCACCTTGAAGCCCATCGCCGCGCCCATCATCGCGTAAGCGATGCCGGTGTTGCCCGAAGTGGCATCAAGGATGACTTTGTCTTCAGTCAGCTGGCCGGACGCGATCCCTTCCTGGATCATCCGCAACGCCGGCCGGTCCTTCACCGAACCGCCAGGGTTCTTCCACTCGGCTTTCGCGTAGAGCTCAATGCCCGGAAGGTCTCGTTCGATCTTGCGCAGGCGGATCAGCGGCGTGTTGCCGACAAGGTCGACAATCGACGGTGTGACGTTGGCGCTGACTGCCGGGATCGCCATATCGAGCGGAAACGTTTACTGTAACCCCAATCAGGTCGGATGACGCCGGCCGCCGGTTGGATACAGGCACCCGACGGTCGAGGGGACTCGACGGTCGAGGGGACTCGATGCTCGAGGGGGACTCGACGGTCGAGGGGGACTAGATGCTCGAGGGGGCTCGATGCTCGAGGGTGACTCGATGCTCGGGAGCCGTCCCCAAGCTGTAGCCGGGCGACGAGTCAGCGGATAGCGACCGTCAGGCGAACCTGGGCGCGGATTTCGATTTCGCCGGCTTCCACCGGCGTTGGCGCGTC
>DASVFC010000280.1:0-3298 GCA_036380235.1 Vicinamibacterales bacterium | reverse complement strand
GGGCGCGGCCGTGATCGCCTACGAAGAATCCCTCAAACTCGCCCGCGAGCTGGTGGCGCGCAATCCCGCTAATGCGGACTGGCAGTTCGGCCTTGCGCAAAGCTATTTCTATGCCGGCAACGTGCGCCGCATCCAGGGCGATCTCGACGGCGCGATGCAGCACTTCGAGGCGTATCGTGACATTGCCCAGCAACAGGCAACCACGAGTCCTTCGGATCCGAAGTGGGTGCTCGAGCTGGCCTTCGGACACTCGAACGTCGCGGCCATCCACGAAGCACGAGGCGATCTCGAGCGCGCGCGCGATGCGTTGATAGCCAGCAGCCAGGTGCGCCAGGCACTGGTGAAACTCGATCCGCGCCGGCGCGAATGGCGTGAGGCCGCCGCGACGGCCCACAACCGCCTTGGCGTGGTACTTGAGCGCCTCGGCGATGCCGGCCCGGCGCTGGATCAGTATCGCCAGGACGTCGACATCCGCCGCGCGCTCGCTGCTGAGCAACCTGGGGACCGCGTGACGCAGGAGCGGCTTTCAGTCGCGATCGCATTCCTGGCGCACATGCTTCGCGACAACGGCGACGACCAGAGCGCGTTAGCGCTCAGCCGCGAACGGCTCGCGATCTGCGAGGCGCTGGTAGCGCACGACGCGGCCAACACGGCCTGGCAGCGTGAACTGGCCGCCGCCGAACTGCGTCTCGCCGCCGATGACCGCAGCCGCGGGCGCCTGGATGCGGCTGACCGGCGCGCGCGACGCGCCGCGGCGATCCTCGAGTCACTCGCGCGTAAGAATCCGACGGAAATTCTGCGACAGCGCGATCTTGGCCAGGCGAGCGTCGAACTGGCATTGATTGCGCTCGCCGCCGGCCGGGCCTCAGAGGCCGCCACCTTCGCGTCTGCCGCTGCCGAGCGCCTGCAGGCGGTCACGCAGAAGACACCGCGCGACAGCGAAGCGAGACGATTTCTAGGCGAGTCGTATCTGGTGCTCGGCGACACGTTCGAACGACGTGGAGACGCAGCCAGTGCCGCAGCGCAACGCGCGCTGGCGCGTGATACACTCCAGCCCCTCGCGCCAACACTCAATGATCGGCGTTACCTGTTCACGTGGGCACGCGTCCTCGTGGCGGTTGGCCGTGCCGGTGACGCGCGCGATGTTCTCGAGGCGCTGCGCGCCAACGGTTACCGGCAGGACGCCATCGACGCCGCCACCTCGCCCGCCCACACTCGTTAAGGAGAACCGGAATGCCGAACAACACCTTGTCCGTTAACGTCGTCGTCAACTTCCCCGCCAACTCCACCACCCCGAACTGGACGGTGCCGCCAAAACTGACCGTCAACCACGGCGATATCGACACCATTTATTGGAACCTGTCGAACGGCAACCTTCCCTCAGGCGCGTCCTCGTTGATGTTTGCGACGACGAATCCGATCCAGTTCGTCACCAGCAAACCCAACATCACCGATGCGTCGGCCTGGACGGGTGGAGCCCCGACGCGCAACTCTGCCACGCAAGTACAGGTGACCGACGACAACACGACGCAGAGCGGCACCAAGCATTACTACTACTCGGTGAACGTCACGACGCTCGACGGGAACGGGAATCCGCTGCAGACCTATACCTACGATCCGGAAGTCGAGAACGTCGGCAACTGAGGCGATGCTTGAAGGGGGACCCGACGCTTGAGGGGAACGTGACACTTGAGGGGAACCGGACGCCTGAGGGGAACCGACCTTGAGGGGAACCGACACTTGAGGGGAACCCGACACTTGTGGGGGGTGGGACGCTTGAGGGGATCCGACACTCGAGGGGGGCGTGAGGCTCGAGGGGGTCTTTCGTTTAAGCCCTCACGGACTGCTTATACGCAAGGACTTACAGTCAAAGGCAGCCTCATTCGCGCCGTCCAGCGCGTAACGAGAACTGGTCGCGCAAGTGACGCCCGTCGTTGCGCGTGGCAACGGCGGGCGCCTCCGCGCTCGAAGTTATTACCAGCGTGATTCGCGGCGCTGTCCGCCGAAGCCACCGCCGCCATTGCCGCGATCGGTCATCGGCTTGGCCTCGTTGACCGTCAGGCTGCGGCCGCCGTAATCGCGGCGATCGAGCTCGTTGATGGCGCGCGTGGCGCCCTCGGCGTCGCTCATCTGGACGAACGCGAATCCACGCGCCCGGCCGGTGGCGCGGTCCGTCACCAGGTTGATCGTGTCGACTGGCCCGATGGCTTCGAACAACGTCTGGAGATCGGCTTCGGTGGTTTGATAGGGAAGGTTCCCGACGTAAAGTTTGGTGCTCATGACTACTCCTGCATCTCGATGGATGCGAATCATCTGATAGCTGGCTCGAGCTGGATGCTCAGCGACAAACGCAGGAGAGGCGAGAAACTCGGATCTTATGCGGGAGGCGTAAAGCGCGGGCGGTCAGACAGTAGACGCAGTGTAGCACGGAAACGGCCCAACGCCGGCGGCGATGTTGGCTTTGCTCACTTCTACCGGTTCCAGCGCCGTTGTGAGAGGCCCATCGTGACGCTCGGATTCCACACTTCACCACAACGCAGGCAGCGCCAGTAACTGTTGACGGTTGGGCGTTTCGCCGACGAGGAGGCGTCAGGCGACTGGCACTTCGGGCACGCGGGCGGCAGGGCTAACCGCCGGTCCGCCGTGTCGGTGGAGTCTTCCAGGAATCGCATCATCGCCGCCTATCAGAATTTGATTGCAAACCAGGTCACGCCTGCAAAGGCGGTGATCGCCGCGAGCGTGATGACGATCATGTTCAGCCGGCGGCGAAAGCTCACGCTTTCGGCGCGGCCCTTGGCTTTCCACTGCTTCCAGCGCGCGTCTTCCGATTGCTTCTCGGCGATCGCGGCGGCGTTCAGACCGTCTGCCGACAAACCGGCCAGTGGCGGCGTGGCAGCAACGTTGAGAACGTCCATTACGAGCGCGACCGCGCCGCAGCAATCAGCTGCGAAAGTGTCGCTTCAGGCGCGTTCCACAACCAGCTGGCGATCGCGGCGGGGGCAAGCGCGATTCCGGCGATTGGGATCCACAGTTCCGGCTTGTCGATCGCCAGGACCACGCCGACGACGGCGACTGTCGCGACCCAGCCAGACAGGATGAGCTGCTTTCGTTGAGCAAATGTCATGGACTCATCCTAGCGACAGGACTTCGACGCCGCTGTTCACTACAGCACACCCGGTGCGACCCATGGGATGATGAGCGTGTGTCGCGGAAGAAACAGGACCGCAAGGTTTCGCCACTGCCGCCCTTCGATCTCCAGACGTTTCTCGATTCCGCCGGCGCCGCTCGCACGATCCGG
>DASVFC010000279.1:0-4690 GCA_036380235.1 Vicinamibacterales bacterium | reverse complement strand
TGTAAAGACCGGCGGCGAGTCCCTTGCCGGCGACGTCGGCGATCAACATGCCGATCATCGTGTCGGTGATCGGCAGGAAGTCGTAATAGTCTCCAGCCACCTCGCGCGCCGGCTGCAGGAACGCGGTCACCGTCAGCCCTTTCATGCGCGGCGGCCCCGAGGGCAGCAGCTTCTGCTGAATCTCACGCGCCGCGAACATCTCCTGCTCGAGGCGGCCCTTCTCCGCCATCTCGCCGAGCAGCGTGGTCACTTCGCCGGTCATCAGGTTGAACGACTCGGCGAGCTCGCCAAGCTGATCCCGCGCGCGAACCGGAATCTGGTGGCCGAAATCACCGGCGCGCACGTGCTGCGTGCCGGTGAACAGATCGTGCACGGCGCCGGTAATCTGGCGCGCCAGCACGAAGCCGATGACGAGCGCCACGAACTGGATGATCAGGAACAGGCCGCCGACCACCGCGAGCACGATCAGCAGCAACTGTCCGAACGTGACGTCGGCGATGCCGGTAGACGACTCAACGGAGATCCGGTCGTAGATCTCCCACATGTTGATGACGATGCCGATCGACGCGCTCTCGGGTTCGCCCGTCGGCCAGTCGACGTGGTCGAGGAACAGCACCCACCGCGACCGCTGCAGCGAAATCGCCGGGCCATCGTCGGGGATGGCCGGACGGTCCTCGACGAGGCGGCCGGTGATCGGCTGCGCACCGCGGCCGATGAACGCCGAGATGCTGCCGAGGCGAATGCCGGTCTCGTCCTGGATGCGGCGTTCGATCGCATTCGACATCGGCATGTCCAGAATCACCGCCCACGTCGGCGTGGCGGTTTCCGGCAGCGCGACCGCGCGCATCACCAATCGCGTTTCCGCCTCGTTCGGCTGGCTGCCCGGCGCGTTATAGGCGATCAAGCCTGCGAAGCCGTCGCACCCGATCCACTTCGGCAACTCGGCAGGCGGCGGCAAGTGCGCCCATGGTCCGGCCACCACCGGCAGCGCCGACGGGAACTGTCGTGGCGCGCGCGCGGCCGCGGGGCCTTCGACCTTGCACGTCACTCCCTGGACGGGCACCACCGCGATCGACGTGAAGGGATATCGGCTTTCGGTTGCCGCCTGGCGGCGCTCGAGCGCTTCGGCGATCGCATCGGGAGTGGCGCTGCGCTGCACTTCAAGCTGCACGGTCTGCGCCAGGAAGCGCGCCTGGTCGGTCAGGTTGCGAACGCGCGACTGGACGAGATACGAGCTGAGGTTGAAAGCGATGATCAACCCGGCGAGCAGGAAGAACGTGATCACGAGCAGCGCCGGCACCATGCCGACGAACACATACGAGAGGATCAGCTTGCGGCGGACGCGCCATAGCAAGCGCCGCTTCGCCCAGACGGTGAAACGCGTCAGTCCATAAGCGACGCCGAACAGCAGCGCCAGGCTGCCGACCATGTCGATGGCATCGAGCCATCCAGGCAGGACGAGCAGGAAGCCCAGCGGCCAGGTGATCGCCTTGATGGCTGCGCCGAGAACGATGGCGCGGCCGGGAAAAGTCTTGAGCAGCCACCGGCGCCACACTTGCCACCGCGACGGGACGGCGCCGGGTAGCAGCACTGGTGGCCGGACGGATTCGCTCATCGGGCGGCTACCAGAGTATCCTCTTTAGTCGCTGGTATGAAACTCAAGGACACTGCTCGCTTCAGTACGATCTGCATCCACGCCGGGCAGGAGCCCGACCCGGCGACGGGCGCGATCATCACACCGATCTATCAAACCTCCACCTACGTGCAGGACGGCCTCGGCCAGCCCCACGCCGGCTTCGAATACGGCCGCACGCAGAACCCGACGCGCATGGCGCTCGAGCGAAACATCGCCGCGATTGAAGCGGGCACCGCTGCGTTCGCGTTTGCGTCGGGCATGGCGGCAATCGACGCCCTGCTCACGCGCCTCGAGTCGGGCGATCACGTCCTGGTTGGCGACAATACCTATGGCGGCACCTTCCGCCTGTTCGAGCGCGTGCGCCGCAAGTTCGGCCTGGATTTCACCTACGTCGATACTTCGAAACCGGAGCTGGTTGAACCGGCGATCAAGCCGAACACGAAATATCTCTTCATCGAAACGCCGACCAACCCGATGCTGCACGTCACCGACATCCAGTGCGTCAGCTCGATCGCGCATCGCAAGAACGTGCGCGTGGTGGTCGACAACACCTTCGCCAGCCCCTACATCCAGCAGCCGCTCACCCTTGGCGCCGATATCGTGCTGCACAGCACCACGAAGTTCCTGAACGGCCACAGCGACAGCGTTGGCGGCGTCGTGATCCTCAAGCACCAGGACGATGTCGACTGGATGAAGTTCGTGCAGAACGCGGCCGGCGCCATCCTCGGGCCGATGGATTCGTGGCTGATCCTGCGCGGCACCAAGACGCTGACGATCCGGATGGAGCGGACCAACGAAAACGCGCAACAGATCGCCGAGTACCTCGAGGCGCACCCGAAAGTGACGCGCACGATCTACCCGGGATTGGCGTCACATCCCCATCACCGCCTTGCCCGCAAGCAGATGAAAGGCTTCGGCGGGTTGATCTCCTTCGACGTCGGCTCGCTCGACAACGCCAGGACGGTGCTGAACCGGCTGCAGCTGATGGCGCTCGCCGAAAGCCTCGGCGGCGTGGAGACACTGATCTCGCATCCCGCCATCATGACCCACGCCTCCGTGCCGCCCGATCGCCGCGCCATGCTCGGCATCAGCGACGGGGTGATACGCATTTCCGTCGGGATAGAGGACGTTGAGGATTTGATCGACGATCTCGAGCAGGCGTTCCGTGACCTCTGAGGAATTTGTCGTGGTGTTGACGACGTTCCCGGCCAACGGGGACGTCGAGGTCTTTGCGTCCACGCTGGTGCAGGAGCGCCTGGCCGCCTGCGTCAACGTACTGCCTAATGTGCGCTCGATCTACACGTGGGACGGCAAGATCGAGCGCGCCGACGAACGCCAGTTATTGATCAAGACGAGAACCGATCGCGTTCACGAGCTGGAGACGCGCCTCAAGGCGTTGCACCGCTACGAGATTCCCGAATTCCTCGTCATCCCGGTCATGGATGGCAGCCGCGAGTACCTCTCCTGGATCGCGACGTCAACCGACTAACGGCACCGAAAGTGAACCTGCTTCCCTTTTTCGAATTGCGTAAGTGGACCGTATAACCGTAGACCCGTAAACCCGTTTTTCCTGTTGCATGTAGAAAAGTGATGGTGTAAATATGTGCCCGCGTCTTACTGTATTGCCGTCGTGCCGCCTCAACGGATAGACTGCTCTCCGTATTGGCGGCAAAACGGACGGACAGCGACACGGTGAAGACGACCGTCGAGCTCCCGGGGGAGCTTTGGCGGGCCGCGAAGATTCGCGCGATGGATGAACGCGCCGATCTACGCACGGTGCTGATTCGCGCGCTCGAAAGCTACTTGCGCGGCAGCGAACCGGAGCGGCCCACGAGAGTCAGTTCGTCGAGCCCATGACCGAGCCGAACGACAAACCACCCGTCACGCCGCCCCGCCCCACACTGGCCAGCCGTGGCCGCCGGCTGATCCGTCACATCCTGCTTTTCATCACGCTTGTGATCGTCGTCGACGCCATCGCCGGCGAAAAAGGACTCCTGGCACTGCTGGAAGCTCGCCGCGAATACGCCGCGCTGGAACGATCGCTGGAGCGCGCCCGCGCGGAAAACGCGCAGCTGCGCGAGACGGCGCGTCGCTTGCGCGAGGACCCGGCTGCCATAGAAGAGGCCGCGCGGCAGGAGCTCGGGCTGATCAAGCCCGGCGAAGTGCTCTTCATCATCAAAGAGATCGAAAAGAAGTAGCTTCGGCCTTCCGACTTCAGCCGTCAGCCTGATACGCTTGTCTTCTTCTGAGGAGGACTTACTCATGGCACGTACGGCTGAAGCGGAATGGAAAGGCGATCTCAAGGGCGGCACTGGTCGGGTCAAGCTGGGCAGCGGCGCATATGAAGGCAATTATTCGTTCGCGACTCGATTCGAAAATGGCGCTGGCGCGAATCCCGAAGAACTGGTCGGCGCGGCCCTTGCGGGCTGCTACTCGATGGCCCTCGCCAATTCGCTCGCCCAGGCCGGCTTCACGGCGACCAGCGTGCACAGCAACGCCGACGTCCATCTCGGCAAAGACGACATCGGCTTCCTGGTCAATCAGATCGACCTAACGGTCACCGCGGTGGTGCCGAACGTGGATGACGCGACGTTCCAGCAGCACGTCGAGAAGACGAACACCGGTTGCATCATCAAGCGCGCGCTCGGCGCCGTTCCGACGGTGAATGTGAAGGCGACGCTGAAGAAGTAACAGGCCATCAGGCCATCAGGCCATCGGGCCATCGGGCCATCGGGCCATCGGGCCATCGGGCCATCAGGATGAAGAAGAGCGTTCGCCTGGTGCATTTCAACGAAGACGAGGGCCTCGAGCGGCGCGCGCAGCTCGAGGCCTTTGGCTTTGATGCGGCATTCGATTTTGGCGACGCGCTGTTCATGACGCGGCAGATCAAGGCCACTCCGCCAGATGCGGTATTGATCGATCTGTCGCGCGTGCCGTCGCAGGGACGCGAAGTGGCGCAGTCGATCCGCAGCACCAAAGCAACGCGACACATCCCGATCGTGTTCGTTGACGGCGAGCCCGAAAAGGTCGAGAAGACGCGGCAGTTCATCCCCG
>DASVFC010000278.1:0-3357 GCA_036380235.1 Vicinamibacterales bacterium | reverse complement strand
GGGATCGGTGAACGCGATGGTTCCCGGCACCTACACGGTGACGTATACGGCCATCGATGCCGCGGGCAATACCGTCTCGGTAGTGCGCACGGTGACCGTGGTTGACACCAAGCCGCCCGTCGTGACGGCGGTGGCAACGCCGAACGTGCTGCTATGGTCGCCGAACAAGACGATGACGCCGGTGACCATCAGCGGGAAGGTGAGCGATTTACGCCTCGCTACGGTGACCTACACCGTGCAGGATGAGTACCGGTTGATTCAGCCCTCCGGGACCGTGAGCGTTGGCGCGAACGGCGCGTATGCGTTCGTGGTGCGGTTGGAGGCGTTTCGAAACGGGACCGACTCGAACGGCCGCGTCTACACGGTGATCGTGAAAGCGACCGATGCTGCGGGTAACGTCGCAACCGCGTCGACGGTCGTGCTGGTCCCGCACAACAAGTAACCCCGCGGTTTATTGGGCGATTCGCTTGCGGGCATCAGCCGCGAGCGGATCGCCCGTCACGTCGCCGCGCAGCTGCAGATACGCCTCGTAATTCCTTTTCGCGGCCTCCGCCTGGCCGAGCCCCTGTTGCGCGCGCGCCAGCCAATATTTCACCGGCACGGTATGGCGGAACGTCGGCCAGTCATCGAGGAAAATGTCGGCCGCCTCGCCAATGCGCTTCTCGCATGCCTCGAGCTCGGCGATCGCTTCCGCATATCGCCCGTGTTCGACGTAGGCGCGGCCGAGCATCATCCGCACTAACCACAAATCGGCGAGCGACCGCGCCGCGATGAGCTGATCGATCGCCTCCACCGGCCGTCGTGCCGCCAGCGCGGCTTCGGCGCGAATCACCGCGGCCATCGCGCGCCCGCGTTTGCGAATCTGCTTCTCCAGCGCCGCGACCTGCGGCGTCGCATCACGTCCTGCCGCCGCCAACAGCCGTCCCGCCGGCACCAACACTGCGTCGACCGACGACAACTTCAGCGCTTGCGAGGCCAGCGACTGCGCTTCGCCCTGATTGCCCGTCGCCGCAGCCAGCTCCGCCAGCGCGATCAGCTTGAGCGCGCGTGGCGCCAATTGCTGGCCGGCTTCGTCGGATGCCGCACCACGCACCAATTCCTCCTGCGCCTCGGCAAATCGGCCCAGATACATGTCGACATCGGCGCGCCCCATGCTGGCAATCGATGCACCGCGTGAGCTCACCTTCGCCATCGCCGTGTACGCCGCTCGCGCCTCGTCAAATTTTCCGGCGGCCAGCGCCGCAATTGCAATTGGCAGGTAGGCTTTGTCGAACTCGCTGATCGCGATCGCCTTCTTTGCTTCGGCGACGGCCGTGGGAAAATCGCTCGCATACATCGCATACAGCGCGACGTTGGTGCGGTAGTTGACGCTGTTTGGATAGACCGCAGCCGCGCGCTGACCCTGCTCCGCTGCGCGTTTGAAATCAAGCACGCGGAAGTAAGCGACGGCCAGGTTATTCAAGCCCGGGCCGTCTGAGGGGTAGGTGTCGACGAGCATGCGATAGTTCTCTACCGCCTGTTCGTCGTTATTGCCGGGGCCAAGATAGTAGCTGCCAAGCGTGCGGTACTTTTCGCGCTCGGTCATTCGCTCCATCAGCGCGAGGGACTTCTTCCACAGTTGTTCGGCTTCGTCCGGACGGCCCGCATAATACGCCGCGGTTGCCCAGCCGGAATACGCGCGGCCAAACGTCGGGTCGCGCTGCACCGCCTCCTGGTACTGCGCGATCGCTTCGTTGAATCGGCCTGCTCGCGCCAGATCCTGGCCAAGGACGTAGGCGCGCGCCGCATCGAGCGATCCGGTGGTAAAGGTCTCTCGTCCGGCATCGCGACCGGCCGCGGTGTCGCCCAACTCCGTTCGCAACTGGGTCGCCATGCCGCTCATCGCCGGCAGCACGCCGCTCTTGTCTGCAACGTCCTGGGTGATCGACGCCAGATCGTTGGACGTCGGCACGTCGATCGCGCGCACGGCGAGTTGATAACCGGATCCCTGCGTGTTGATCGTTCCGGCCAGCACGACTTTGATTCCGTCTCGAACGGCCACGAGCCGTGCGGTTGATTCATCAAGCTTGCTGCCGGCTTTGATCGCGGCCGCCGAACGCAGGGCGTCGCGCTGCGGATAGGCGGTGATGAACGTCGCGCCCTCGAGTCCAAGGCCGATGGCCTGTTCCAGCACGCCATCGAATACCGGATCGCCGGTTCGATTTTCGAACTGCGACACCAGCACGGAGATCGGCTCTCGCGGGGTATCGTCCGGGCGAGCACGGTTGGACACCACCCACCCGGTAATCGCGGCCGCGACGATCATCGTTGCGGCTGCAGCCAGATGCCAGGCCGGCCGCTTCGCCGGGGGCGACGGCGGCGGTGGTGGCGCCGCCGCCACCGCCGCGGTTACGTCGGGACGAGCGTGACCGTCAGGCGTCAAGCCGTCGAGGGCTTTGACAAGATCGCCGCTGGTTTGAAAACGCGCCGCCGGCTGCGGATCGAGACAGCGCCGCACAATCTGATCGAGGGCCTCGGGTATATTCGGATCGATCTGCCGCGGTCCGATTGGCGCGCGCGTCAATCGTTGCAGCAACTCCGACATCGAACTGTCGGCATCCTGGAGACGATAGTGGCCGACCAGGCAGTCGTACATGATCAGGCCGAGCGCATAGATGTCGGCGCGGCCGTCGACCTTTTGGCCTTGCGCCTGTTCCGGCGCCATGTAAGCGATCGTGCCGACGACAGAACCCGCAGCGGTTTGCGTACCGCCGCCCTCGACGGACCGCGCAATCCCGAAATCCATGATCAGCGCGTCGCCGCTTTCCTTCTCGATCATGATGTTTTCGGGTTTCAGATCGCGATGCACGACGCCCTTCTCGTGCGCCGCGGCGAGGCCGGTCGCGATCTGGGTCGCGATCGAGATCAAGCGCGGAATCTTGAGCTTGCCCTCCCGCCGCAACATCGCCGCCAGCGTCTCGCCGTCGACAAACGGCATCGTCAGGTACTTGATGCCGTCGATCTCGCCGATGTCGTGAATGCGAACCACGTAGCGATGCGTGATTTGGCGCGCCAGCACCAGCTCGCGCTTGAACCGCTGCTCGAGTTCGCGCGCTGCAGTGGCATCCGACTGGGCGCCCGGTCGAATCACCTTGATCGCCACGCCCACACCGAGCTCGTGATCGAACGCGTGATAGACGGCGCCCATCCCGCCGGCGCCAAGCAGACGGATGACGGTATAACGCGCCCCAACTTGATCGCCGGGGTTGAACGGCCCGTCCCCTAGGCGTTTTGGTGAGCCCGCTGCGGTCGCGACGTTGGTAAGGCCCGCGGCGGTTACGGCGGCTACCGGCGCCATCGTGACCTCGTCCGCGCCGC
>DASVFC010000277.1:0-9120 GCA_036380235.1 Vicinamibacterales bacterium | reverse complement strand
CGCCGTGCAGTCCTACGTCGAGGCGAACGGGTTTTCGGTGGTCCGCGCGTTCGTGGGCCACGGCATCGGAACGGCGCTCCACGAGGAGCCGCAGATTCCGAACTACGGCACGGCGGGACGCGGGCCGCGCCTGCAGGAGGGCATGGCCCTCGCGATCGAGCCGATGGTCAACGCCGGCAAGCCCGCGGTAAAGGTGCTCGGCGACGGTTGGACGGCGGTGACGAAAGACAAGGCGCTGTCGGCGCACTTCGAGCACACGGTGGTGGTGACCGAAGCCGGTTGCCGCATCTTGACGCTGCCCGAAGGTGAAGGCGGCGAGCGAGAGGCGCAAGCTGGCGCGGGTCCTGACTCGTCGACAAGCTCAGGGGCATCCCGAGCGAAGTCGATGGATGAACAAGCGCACGTGTGAGCATCAGCGAACACGTGAGCGAGCCGAACGACAGGACCGCCGAGGGTGTGGTGCTCGAGCTGCTGCCGAGCCAGCTGGTTCGAGTGGAGCTCGAGGGACGGCACGTCGTCACGGCGCACCTGGCGAGTCCGGTGGGGCGCAATTACGTGCGGGTGATCAAGGGCGATCGGGTGCGCGTGCAGTTGATGGCGAACGATCCGCATCGCGGCCGGGTCGTCGAGAAGTTGTAGGCGCCGAAGGCGGAAGGCCGAAGGCTGAAGGCAAAGTGAGCGACTTATGAAGGTCAGAGCGTCGGTAAAAAGAATCTGTGACAAGTGCAAGGTCGTGCGCCGCCGTGGTGTGGTGCGCGTGATCTGCAGCAACCAGAAGCACAAACAGCGTCAAGGATAAAGGCACATGGCTCGTATTTCAGGCGTCGACCTGCCGCGCACCAAGCGCGTAGAGATTGGGCTCACTTACATCTTCGGCATCGGCCGTCACCGGTCGAACGTGATTCTGGACGCCGCCGGGGTCAGCCCCGACGTGCGCGTCAAGGACCTGACCGAAGACGACGTTCGCAAGATCACGCGCGTACTCGAGGAGCAGGGCGGCGTTGAAGGTGATCTCCGCAAGGAGATCTCGATGAACATCAAGCGGCTGATCGAAATCGGCAGTTATCGCGGCGGCCGTCATCGCCGCAACCTGCCGCTGCGCGGCCAGCGCACCAAGACCAACGCGCGCACGCGCAAGGGGCCGCGCAAGGGCGCGGTGGCGAAGAAGAAGACCGTCTAAGGGCCACCGATTAACAGCGATTAGACACAGACAGGTTTATGGCTAAAGAACAGCAGCAAGGCGGCGCGGAAGCGCCCGCAAAGAAGAAGAAGGCGTTCAAGAAGCGCGGTGAGAAGCGCATCGTGCATCACGGCTTCGTGCACGTGCAGGCGTCGTTCAACAACACGCTGATCACGATCACCGACGCCGAGGGCGCCGTGGTGTCGTGGTCGAGCGCCGGCGCCATCGGCTTCAAGGGTTCGCGCAAGGGGACGCCGTTCGCCGCGACGCAGGCGGCGCTCAGCGCCACCAACGCCGCCAAGGCTTTTGGCATGCGCTCGTGCGACGTGCTGGTGAAGGGCCCCGGCTCCGGTCGCGAGTCCGCGATTCGCGCGCTGCAGACTGCCGGTTTGGAAGTTCGATCGATTCGCGACGTCACGCCGATTCCGCACAATGGCTGCCGTCCACCGAAGCGCAGGAGAGTTTGATTCATGGCACGTTATAACGGACCCGTTTGCCGCCTCTGCCGCCGCGAGGGCATGAAGCTGTTCCTCAAAGGCGAGCGTTGCTACACCGAGAAGTGCGCGATCGAGAAGCGCAACATGCCGCCTGGCCAGCACGGCCGCCTGCGCAAGGCCAAGATGGTCGGCTACGGCGTGCAGCTGCGCGAGAAGCAGAAGGTCAAGCGCATTTACGGCGTGCTCGAGGATCAGTTCCGCCGCTACTTCGAACAGGCGGAACGGACGCGCGGTATCACCGGTGAAACGCTGTTGCAGCTGCTCGAGCGCCGTCTCGACAACGCCGTCTATCGCATGGGCCTCGCCACCTCGCGGCCGCAGGCGCGGCAGCTGGTTCGCCACGGCCACTTCCTGGTCAACGGCAAGAAGGTGGACGTGCCGTCGTACTCGCTGAAGTCGGGCGACACGGTGGTCGTGCGCGAGAGCAGCCGCCAGAACCCGACCATCCTGCACGCGCAGGAAGAGGTCAAGGGACGCGGCATTCCGGAATGGATCTCGCGTGAGGGCGAGCTTGGCGGCAAGGTGGTCTCGATGCCGACCCGCGAGCAGATCAACCTGCCGGTCCAGGAACAGCTGATCGTCGAGTTGTATAGCAAGTAAATCGGCAATCTGAGATCTCAGATCTGAGATCTCAGATTCTCGCAGCCACGCTCCAGCAGCTTGTCAGGCCTGCAGCGAGCGAGTGTGGTCAACAACCGCAGGTCTGGAGGCCACGCTGGTGGCCCGTTAGCGAAGGGAAGTAGTCATATGTGGAAAGGTTTTCAGCGCCCCAAGCGCCTCGAGTTCGAACGCGAGACCCTGACGGATCGATTCGGCCGCTTCTATGCGCAGCCGTTCGAGCGCGGTTTCGGCACCACCGTCGGCAACGCGCTGCGCCGCGTGCTGCTGTCGTCGATTGAAGGCGCGGCAATCACCGCGGTGCAGATCGACGGCGTGCTGCACGAGTTCTCGCCGATCAAGGGCGTAGTCGAAGACGCCACCGACATCATCCTCAATCTCAAGCAACTGCCGATCACCTCGCACGTCGACTACACCAAGACGCTGACGCTGCGGAAGGACAAGCCCGGCCCGGTGCGCGCCTCCGACATCGAGGCCGACGCCGACATCGAGATTCTGGAACCGGATGCGCACATCGCCACCATCGCCGAGGGCGGACGTCTGCACATGCAGCTGCGCGTCAAGCGCGGCCGCGGCTCTGTCTCGGCCGACCGCAACTTCGATGAGGATCTCGGCATCGGCTGGATCCCGATCGACTCGGTGCACTCGCCGGTGAAGAAGGTCAACTACCTCGTCGAGGGCGCGCGCGTCGGCCAGACCACCGACTACGACAAGCTGACCATCGAAGTGTGGACCAACGGCTCGGTGACGCCGGCCGATGCGGTGTCGCTGTCAGCCAAGCTGATTCGCGATCACATGAACATCTTCGTCAGCCTGGACGACTCGGACGATCCGGTGCTCGACGGCAGCAACGAGCCGGTGCGCGCCGGCGTCACCAACGAACATCTCGACAAGAGCGTCGAGGAGCTGGAGTTGTCGGTGCGGTCGTACAACTGCCTCAAGAACGCCAACATCCGCACCATCCGCGAGCTGGTCGGCAAGACCGAGACCGAAATGCTCAAGACCAAGAACTTCGGGCGCAAGTCGCTCAACGAGATCAAGGAGATCCTGACGTCGATGGGATTGAGCCTCGGCATGAAGCTCGATCAGCCCGCGACGGCGGAATAGGGGAGTATGCGACATCGAAATGCACATCGTAAGCTCGGCCGCGTCAGCGAGCACCGCACCGCGCTGCTGCGTAACCAGGCGCAGGCCCTGCTCGCGCACGAGCGGATCGAGACCACTGTGCCGAAGGCGAAGGAACTGCGTCCGTTCGTCGAGCGCCTGATCACGATCGCCAAGCGCGGCGTGCGCGCCAACGATCCGAAGGGCGTGTCGCTGTCGGCGCGACGCCTGGTGATGCGCGACGTCCTCAACGAGGACGTCGTCACCAAGCTGTTCGACGAGCTGGCGCCGCGGTTCATGGAGCGGCCGGGCGGGTATACGCGCATCCTCAAGATCGGACACCGCCGCGGCGACGCTGCCGAAATGGCGCAGGTCGAGCTGATCGGCAGCGAGTACGATCCGAAGAAGGCCGAAGAAGAAAAGAAGGCGGCGCAAGCGGCGGCGGAAGCAGGTGACGCGCCGAAGCAGCAGAAGAGCGTCGGCGAGCGCCTGCGTGCCGCGGCGAAGAACATCCGTGGCGGCCAGAAGGCCCAGGGTGACGGCGGCGCCAAGAACAAGGCGAGCAAGCCGGCCCGCGGCGGCGCCAAGAAGACCACGACTCCGCGCAAGGCCGGCGGCTCGTAAGTTCACCGCAGGATGCCCGACATCCTCGCGGACTTTTCGATGGCCTCGACGGCAACCGCCGTCGAGGCCAATCTTTTTTCCCTGTTCGATCACCTGAGCGTCTGGCCGCGCATCGAGCTGCATGACGATGGCGCGTGCCGCTGGACGCTGTCGCACCTGCCGTTTCCGTTGTTCAACAGCGTGTTGCATGCGCGGCTCGATGCCGAGCGCGCCGATGCCGTCATCGAGACGCGGATTCGCGACTGTAGCCTCCGCAACGTGCCGATGCTGTGGTGGACGGGGCCGTCGACGCGGCCGGCCGATCTCGGCGACCGTCTCGAGCGTCGCGGCTTCCTGCTCGAGCCGGCACTCGGTATGGCCGCCGACATCCGCCATATCACAGGGCAGCTAGGTGGCGCCGCTCTTGCGGTCGAGCCGGTGCTCGACGCCGCGACAATGGCGATCTGGAGCCGCGTGCTGTGCAACGCCTTCGGTGCGCCGCATGCGTTCGGCGACGCATTCTCCGACCTTGCCGAGGCCATTGGCCTGGGGCCGTCATCGCGCTTCCGACATTTCCTCGGCTACTTGAACGGCGAACCTGTGGCGACCTGTTCGCTGTATCTCGGCGCCGGCGTCGCCGGGGTCTACGATGTCGGCACGCTGCCGGAGCGGCGTCGGCGCGGCGTCGGCGCCGCCATTACGCGCGCGGCCATTGTCGACGCGGCGGCGAGCGGCTACCGCATGGCAATCCTGCACTCGAGCGCGTCCGGAGCGGCGATGTATCGTGGCTTAGGGTTCGCCGATGTGTGTGCGATTGGGCAATACGTGTGGGCGCCGGATCGGTTGCGGCAATGAACTCTTCGACTCACTCATGACCTCCGGCGAGACTGAGCGCATCGCGCGCGGCCTGATCGACCGGACACTGCCGAAGGCCGAGTGGACGCACGACGCGCACCTGCGCGCCGGCTTGTGGCACGTGCGCGAGTACGGCGCGGCGCCGGCGCTGCCGCTGCTGCGCGCACGCATCATGAGTTACAACGAGAGTATTGGCACGGCGAACACCGACACGTCCGGGTATCACGAAACAGTCACCCGCTTCTATGTGGTGGTGATCGATCGTTTCCTCGCCGGCGTGGATCGCGGTGACGACCTCGACACGCTGGCGGGCCAGTTGATCGCGCGATATGGCGATCGCAAGCTGCCGTTGCATCATTATTCCGAAGGCCGGTTGTTCTCGGTCGTGGCGCGACGATCGTGGGTGGAGCCCGACCTGCGGCCGATATGAGGACGCATTGACGCTGCACGAAGAGTTCGGCGACATCGACATCTACCTGTTCGATCAACTGCTGCGCGGCCGGATAACGGCCGGTATGCGCATCTTCGACGCCGGTTGTGGCGGCGGCCGCAACCTGGTCTACCTCCTGCGGCACGGATTCGAGGTATGCGGCAACGATAGCAGCGCCTCGGCGATCGGCCAGGTCCGCGCGCTGGCAGCGTCGCTCGCTCCTGGCCGAACCCACGACTTTCGTGTCGAGGCCATTGAGGACACGTCGTTTGCCGACCGTCATGCCGACGTGGTGATGGCGAGCGCGGTGCTGCACTTTGCGCGCGACGCGGCACACTTCGAGTTGATGCTCACGCAGCTATGGCGGGTGGCGCGTCCGGGCGGATTGTTCTTCGCCCGGCTGGCGAGCAACATCGGCATCGCCGACCGTGTGACGCCGCTCGGCAACGGCAGGTTCCGCCTGCCCGATGGTTCGGACCGCTTCCTCATCGACGCCGGCGCAATCGAGCAGTGGACCGAACGCCTCGGCGGCGTGTTGCTCGATCCGATCAAGACCACGGTCGTTCACGGACAACGTTCGATGACCACCTGGGTTGTTCGCGTGGCACAATCGTAAGACCGATGCCTCCCGTCACTTCGCTTCTCGACAACAACAAGGCCTGGGCCGCTGCGCGGGTCAAGCACGACCCGACGTTCTTCAGCCGGTTGGCGCAGCAGCAGGCGCCAGAGTACTTGTGGATCGGCTGTTCCGACAGCCGCGTGCCGGCGAATGAGATCGTCGGCCTCGATCCCGGCGAGTTGTTCGTGCACCGCAACGTCGCCAACGTCGTCGTGCACACCGACCTCAATTGCCTGTCAGTGCTGCAGTTTGCCGTCGACGTGTTGAAGGTGAAGCACGTGATCGTGTGCGGGCACTATGGCTGCGGCGGCATCCGGGCGGCGCTCGAAAAACAGTCGCACGGCCTGATCGACAACTGGCTGCGACACGTGCAGGACGTGGAGCGCGATTACGAGGACGAGCTGCAGATGGTTGCCGATCCGCGGGCGAAGGAAGATCGGCTGTGCGAGCTGAACGTCGCCGAGCAGGTGCGCAACATCGCGCGCACCACCATCGTGCAGGACGCGTGGCGCAACGGCCACGACGTCCAGCTGCACGGATGGATCTACGGGCTCAAGGACGGGATCATCACCGACCTTGGCGTGAGCCTGCGCGCGTAGTTACGCCGGCTCTTCGACGACTTGGCCGCGTTCGGCCTTCGCCGTCGCCACGATCTTGGTCTGGAGGTGATTCGGCACCTCGTCGTAGTGCGAATACTCCATGTGATAGGAGCCTCGACCACCGGTGACCGAGGTGAGGTGCTGCTCGTAGGTGAGCATCTCGGCCATCGGCACCTGCGCCTTGATGATTGTCGACTGGCCGCGCGCCTCCATGCCGGAGATGCGGCCGCGCCGGCCGTTGAGGTCGCCCATCAGGTCGCCGGCGTTGTCGCTCGGCGCCTGGACGGTGACGTTCATGATCGGCTCGAGCAAGGTCGGCTTGGCGCGCGACATGCCGTCCTTGAAGGCCAGCCAGCCCGCGGTCTTGAACGACAATTCGTTCGAGTCGACGTCGTGATACGAGCCGTCGTAGAGCGTCACGCGGAAGTCGACCACCGGATAGCCGGCGAGATAACCGCGAAGGCGCGACTCCTGGATGCCTTTTTCCACCGCGGGGATGAAGCCGCGCGGGATGGCGCCGCCGAAGATCTCGTCGACGAACTCGAACTCGCTGCCGCGCGGCAGCGGCTCCATCTTGATCTTGCAGTCGCCAAACTGGCCGTGGCCGCCGGTTTGCTTCTTGTGGCGGCCGTGCGCCTCGACGCGCGCGGTGATCGTCTCCCGATACGGGATCCGTGGCGGCTTGAGGTTGACCTCGACGCCGAAGCGCCGCTTTAACTTCGCCACCGTCACTTCAATGTGCATCTGCCCTTGGCCGGCGAGCAGCAGCTCGTGGGTCTGGGGATCGCGCTGGTATTTGATTGTGCCGTCCTCTTCTTCGAGGCGGTGCATCGCGGTGCTGATCTTGTCTTCGTCGCCGCGGCTCTTCGGCTCGATCGCATACGACAGCACCGGCTCGGGGAACGGGATCGGCGCAAACGTGATCCCTGCCGCCTTGTCGGCGATGGTGTCGTTAGTGCGCGTGTCCTTGAGTTTCGCTACCGCGCCGATATCGCCCGCCTTGATCTCAGGAACGTTCGCGGGCGTCTTGCCTTGCATCACGATTAGGTGGCCGAGCCGCTCCTGCGTGCCCTGCGTGGCGTTGTGGATGCTGGAATCCGCTTTCAGGCAGCCCTGGTAGACGCGGAACATCGTGATGCGTCCCGCGAACTGATCGGCGACCGTCTTCCACACGAAGGCCGCATAAGGCGCGCTGTCGTTGGCCGTTCGGGTGACACTCTCCTGATTTGCCAGCGCGGTGAACGGCCGCTCCGCAGGCGATGGCAGGTACGACAGGATCGCGTCCATCAGCGGCTGGCCGCCGATGTTCTGCAATCCCGACGTGCAGACCAGCGGTACCAGCTTGACCTCGCGCGTGGCGCCGGCGAGCCCCCTCACCAGCTCCTCCTGCGTCAACGTGCCGGCCTCGAAGAACTTTTCCATCAACGACTCGTCGGCTTCCGCCACCATTTCGATCAGCGCTTCGCGCGCCGCATTGGTGGCGGCGGTCATGCCGGCCGGCACCGGCCCTTCCGTCATCTTGCCCGTGCCATCCGTCGCAAACGTGTAGGCCTTCATCGACACCACGTCGACCACCCCGGCAAAGTCCTTTTCATCGCCGATTGGCAGTTGAATCGGCACGATGCTGCGGCCGAGCGTGGCACGCAGTGACTCGAGCGCGCGATCGATCGAGGCGCGATCGCGATCGAGACGATTGACCGCGATGACACGCGGCAGCTTCAGCTCTTCGCAGACGGCCCACGCCTTTTCCGTCTGCACTTCGACGCCGGACACTCCGTCCACGACCACCACGGCGCCGTCGGCGACGTGCAGCGCGGCCCTGGCGTCGGAGAAAAAGTTTCCGAACCCTGGTGTATCGATGAAGTTGATTTTGGTCTTGTTCCACTCCGCGTAGGCGAGGCTGGCGGAGAGCGTGTGCTTGCGGCTGATTTCTTCTTCGTCGTAGTCCGTCACTGTGTTGCCCTCGTCGACCTTGCCGAGGCGGTTGACCATGCCGGCGTCGAGCAGCAGTGCGGACACAAGTTGTGTCTTGCCAGAACCGCCGTGACCCACTACAGCCACGTTGCGGATACTGGCAGCGTCGTAGACCTTCATAGGCGGGACCCTCCCGGGTGCTCACATCACCCGCCTTTGCCAAGGCTCCGGCGGGGCAAGCCCAATGGGCGAAGCATAGATCCAAAGTTCCAAAGGTTCCAGCAGTTCCAAAGTTCCAGAACCAAAGGTTCTAAAAGTTCCAAAGGTTCCAAAGGTTCAAAAGGTTTTGGTTCGAGGGTCCCAGTTCGAGGGTTCGGGGGTCTGAGGGTTGAAGGTTCGAAGGCTTCTAGTTTTGGAGTGTCAGGTTCGAGCGCGGGCCCTATGGTGCGGGTGGTTGTTGAATCCATCCGGATGGGCTTGTCGTGGTTTGAATCAACGTAAAGCCGTTAAATTCGCCAAGAACGCCGACCGTGACTGGCTCGGCAAACGTGGAGATTGCCGGCGCCGCCGGGTCGGGTGCTTCGCGCACAATCTGGCCGGCACGAAGATTTTGTCGGCGTAGCGGTGTTCGCGCCAGAGCCACTACTGCGCGGTCCAGGTAGCCGTGCGTGCGATCGGGAAGCTCGACCCGCAGGACCGAC
>DASVFC010000276.1:0-5705 GCA_036380235.1 Vicinamibacterales bacterium | reverse complement strand
CGATGGCCAACTGCGCGGCGATGACGGCGCCGAATGCGCGCGCATCGGTGCCGACGCGGTTCATCAGCGTGTCGGCCACTGCCCTGGCGTCGTTGACCCGACCCGCCGCCGCCAGCACCTCGCCCGTCACCGTCAGCGAGGGAGTGTCGAGCGTGCCGATTTGGATGCCGGCAGCGAGCTTCATTGCCTCGGCGGTGCGGCCCTGCGCGAGGCGAACGGATGCCAAGTGCGCCAACAATCGTGATCGCGTCGATGCCGTCGACGTCGTGGTCAGCGCCGTCGAATAGCGCGCCGCCGCTTCCTCGAGACGGCCGCGGTAGCGCGCCACGTCGGCAAGACCGTGAACCGCGAAATCGCTACCCGGTGCCGCCAGCTGCGCCAGCGTGTTGTAACGCGCGATGGCCTCGTCGACGCGGCCCTCGGCCATGTGCACGATCGCGTGAACCAGGTGCCCGCGCGGATAATCCTTGTTGATGCCCAGCACGCGATCAGCCTGTGACGCCGCGGTGACGAAGTCGCTTGCATACATCGCGTACAACGCGACGTTGCTCTGGCGCAGAACGTTGCCGGGATAAATGGCCGCCGCCTGCCGGCCGACTTCGAGCGCGCGCGGGAAGTTCCACATGCTGAAGTAGGCGAGGGCAAGATTGTTCAGGCCGGCGCCATCGGCCGGGAACCGCTTGATCAGCGCTTCGTTTTCTTCGCGCGCTTCTTCTGCATTTCCCATCGCCGCGTAATACGCCCCGCGCGTTCGATAGCGTTCGCGCTCCGTCATCCGATCGATGTTCTGCAGTGCGCGGTCGTAGTAACGGCGCGCATCGTCGCTGCGCCGTAAGTTATTGGCCACCGTGCCCATGCCAGACCAAGCGCGCCCGAGATTTGGATCGATCTCGACCGCGCGCTGGTATGCGGCCAGCGCCGCCTCGGCGCGTCCTTCGGCGAGCAGATTCTGCCCCTGGATATAGGCGGCGGCGGCTTCGAGAGAATTGGCGGTAAACGTTTCGCCGACGTCGACGCGGCTGACGTCAGCGGTCGTATCGCCGAGGCCGTTGCGCAGCCGCACCGACAGGCGGCCCACCGCGTTCAGCACATCATCCTTGGTCCTCGCCTCGACGACGGCGTCGAACAGCAGGCGATCGTCGGTGGCGGGCTGCAGGACGCGGACCGGCAGGCGATAGCCGTCCGGCGCCGTTTCGATGGCGCCCGTGATCACCGCCGCGAGCCCCTCACGAAGCGCGATCAACTTGGCGGTGTTGACGCTGATGGTCTTGTCCGGGTACGACGCGGCCAGCCGCAGGGCGTCGCGCCGCGGATACGCGTTGATGAACGCCGCACTCTCGACGCCGACCATCAGGGCCTGTTCGACCAGGCCGTCGAAGATCGGATCGCCAGTCCGGTTGTCAAAGTTCGCCACGATCACCGAGATTGGCCGGGGCGGCGCGGCCGGCGCGGTTGCCGGCGCAGACAGCCACCCGCGCCACGCGAGGACGCCGCTCATGACCACCACGGCAACGACCGCGAGTGCCCCGATCGCCAGGCGCGATCGCATCGCGTTGGTGGTGCTACCGCCGTCGCGACGGGCATGCCCATCGGCGGCGATACCGTCAAGTGCCTGCCGCAACGCGGCGACATCGGCAAATCGATCGGCAGCGCTCGGCTGCGTCGCCTTCGTGATCAGTTCGTCGAGCGGTGGGGGAATCTCCGCCCGGAGCGTGCGTACTGGCGGCGGCGGCGCATTCATGCGCGACAGCAGCTCCGACATTGGCTGGTCGCGGCCACGCAACCGCTGCCGCCCGGTCAGCATGTCGTACAAGATCAACCCGAACGCGTAAATGTCGGCGCGGCCGTCGACGTTGGTCGTCTGGCTCTGCTCCGGCGCCATGTATTCGAACGTTCCAGCGACCACGCCCGTCCGGGTCGCCGCCGCCGACGACAGTGCGATGCCGAAGTCCATGATGCAGGCCTGGCCGTTCGAGGTCACCATCACGTTCTCCGGCTTGAGATCGCGATGGACCACGCCGACCTCGTGCGCCGCCGCCAGGCCATCGGCCAGCTGTCGCGCAATGTTCATGGCCTCGGCGATCGACACCGAACCGACGCGGTTGATCATGGCCGCCAGCGTCTCACCCTCGACCAGAGCCATCGTCAGGTACTTCATCCCGTTGATGTCGCCGATGTCGTGAATGCGGACGACGTTGCGGTGCGTGATTTGGCGCGCCAGCTGGGCTTCACGCCTGAAGCGGCGTTCCATGTCGGTGCGCACCTCGACCGCGGTGCCTTCGTTGATTGCGATGGTCTTGATCGCCACCGGCACGCCGAGCTCGTCGTCGTAGGCCTTGTAAACCGTGCCCATCCCGCCGCGGCCGAGCAGGGCGATGATGGTGTAACGATCGTTGATGCGGTCGCCGACGAGCAGGGCACGGCCGGGCCCGATCGCGGGACCAGAGAGGACCGTAGGCGGCAGCGACGAGTCGTTTGACGGGTTATCGACCATGAAGCCGGCCGTGGCGCCGCGCGCATTATGAACCGGATTGCCGCGGCTGACGGCCATAATCCTGCAAATCGGCAGAGTGGTGGGGCCGATGCGGATCGTTATCGGCCCACGCGATCGTGTATCGCATGGCAAGCCGCGCCCCCGCGCCTACAGCCGGATCTACTCGTTCCGCAACGCGACTATCGGATCGACGGTGGTGGCACGGCGGGCCGGGAGGTAACTCGCCAGCGCGGCAATCAGCGCCAGGAAAAGAGCGACCCCGCCGAAGCTGATCGGATCGGTCGCGGTGACGTTATAGAGCAGCGATTGGATGACGCGGGTGACGCCAAAGGCGCCGGCCAATCCGATGGCGACGCCGATTGCGGCCAGCGACAGTCCCTGGCCGACCACCAGGCGCACCACGTCGCGATCTCCCGCACCGAGCGCGATGCGCACACCCATCTCTTGCGTGCGCTGCGACACCGAGAACGACAACACGCCGTAGACACCGACCCCGGCCAGAAACAACGCGGCGGCGCCGAAGATTCCGAACATGTAGCCGAACAGGCGGTACTGCCAGAAGCTCATCGTGCGCACCTCTTCCATGGTGCGGACGGCGAAAATCGGCAAGCCAGGATCCGAGGCGCGGATTTCGCCGCGGATGGCGCCGACGACCGACGCGGGGTCGCCCGCAGTGCGAACCGTGAAACCAGTGTTCGGTGTCGGCGCATAGGGATACGGCACGAACGCTCCCGGCAACGGCGGTTCGTCGTCGTCGATGTTGTTGCGCACGAAGTCCGGCGTCACGCCGATAACGGTGAACCATTCGGCCGGCTCGGTTCGCGCGAGCCGGAAGCGGCGGCCGACCGGATCCGCTTCGGGCCACAATCGCTTTGCCATGGTGTCGTTGACTACCGCGACCGCCGTTCGGCTCATACCTTCGGCCTCGGTGAAGTCGCGGCCTCTCAACAGCGGCAGGCCCATCGTGCGCTGCATGTGCGGAGTGACGCCGGTAAAAAACGCGAACGGCTCTTCGCCCGCTGCAACCGCCTTCCCATCAACGATGATGTTGCCACCGCCGCCGCCGTTGCTGAGCGGGATGAAGTTCGATGCGAAGGCCGACTCGACTTGCGGTAACGATTCGATGCGGCGCAAGAGGTCGTCGATGCGGCGCACGCGTTGATCCGGATCGGCGTAACCGTCTCCGGCCATGAAGACGCGAAGCGTCATCAGCGGCGCGGTATTGAACCCGGGGCTCGCGTTCTGCAGGTTGAGGAAACTTCTCACGAACAACGACGCACCGACGAGAAGGATCAGCGCCATCGCCACTTCGAGGACCACCAGCGCGTTTCGCAACCTGGCGCGCTTACCGCTTTGACCGGAGCCGCGCGCGCCGTCACGCAACGCCTCCTGCAGGTTCAGCCTTCCCGCCTGAAGCGCCGGCGCGAGGCCGAAGACAATGCCGGTCAGCGCCGACACGACCACGGTGTAGGCAATGCCGCGCCGGCTGATCTGCCAGTTGATGTAATAGGGAATGTCATCTGGCGACACCGCGCTGTCGAGCAGCCACACGCCCAGATAAGCGATCGCCAGCCCGAGCGGAGCGGCGGCAAGTCCCAACAGCACGCACTCGGTCAGCAGCTGCTTGATCAAGCGGGCGCGGCCGGCGCCGAGCGCGGCGCGCACGCAGAATTCCCGCTGGCGGCCGGAGGCGCGCGCCAGCATCAAGTTCGCCACGTTCGCGCACGCGATCAGCAGCACGATCGTGACCGCGCCCATCATCGTCCACAACACGAGGCGGACGTCGTCTGGAATGAATTCGTCGGCCAGTGGCGCCGCCGTTGCGCTCCAGCCTTCGTTCGTCGCCGCGTATTGCCTGGAAAGGGCGGCCGCGATCGCGGCCATCTCCGATCGCGCCTGCGACAAATCAACACCTGGCTTCAAGCGGCCGAACGTGAACAACTCGCGTGCATCACGCGGCTGGGTCTCCGCGATGGGACCAAGCGGAATCCACGCCTTCTGATTTTCGGGAAAGCTGAAGCGCGGCGGCATCACGGCGACCACGGTATGTGGATGCCCGTTCACCGAGATGCTGCGGCCGATGATCTGAGCATCGCCCTGATACCGGCGCTGCCACACTTCGTGGCTGAGAATCAGTACCGGTTCCGCGCCGGGGCGGTCGTCCTGCTCGTTGAAGTGCCGCCCCAGCGCGGGTGGCACGCCAAGCGCCGGAAACAGATCCCAGGTAACGGCCGCGCCTTCGAGACGTTCGGGTTCGACGGTGTCGGACAGCGTGATGCTCCGTCCGGCCAGCGCCGCCATCGATGAGAACAGGGTGGCCCGTGCCTCCCAGTCGCGCAGGTTCTGGTACGACACGCCCGACTCCCGGATGCCGCCGCGTTCGAACGTCTCGTTGAGGATGACGAGGCGATCGGGGTCGGCGTACGGCAGCGGCTGCAAGAGCACGCCGTCGATAACGCTGAACAGCGTCGCATTGACGCCGATACCGAGCGCGAGGCACAGGATGACCACTCCCGAGACACCGCGATCGTGAACCAGGCTGCGAATCGCGAGGCGGATGCCGTGAAGGGTCATCTGAACGTATACGGCTGCGCCCGGCGCCGGGTTCGCGGCAAATCGGCTACATTGGTGTCCGGATGCGCATCGTTATCGTCGGTGGCGGCCAAATCGGCTCATCCCTGGCCCGCGCGCTGGCGGCCGACCATGAGGTGGTCGTAATCGACCACAATCGCGCGGTCGCAGACACCTTCACCACGATTGATGCAGAGCTGATTGTCGGCAGCGGCACGAGCGAAGAAATCCTCGAGCGCGCCGGGATCCACGAAGCGCGGTTCTTCGTCGCCACCACACCGCTCGACGAGGTCAACATCGTTGCCTGCGCAATCGCCAATCGCATGGCGAGCCCCGAAACGATCTGCCTCGTCTCCCGCGCCGACTTCACGCCTGATTCACGCGAGCTGCAGGGCCTCGCGCAGTTCGGCATCAACCGCGTGCTGTGGCCGGAGGCGCAGCTGGCGGCCGACATCGAGGGCGTGGTCACCGCGCCCGGCGCCATCGACGCCGAGATCTTCGCCGGCGGCCGGATCCGCCTCCTCGAGTACAAGCTGGACGCGGCGTCGAAGTTGATCACCGTGCCGCTTGGGCAATTGCATCTGCCGCGGGGTTCGCTGATCGTCGCGGTGAAGCGCGGCGGATCGCTGTTCGTGCCGCG
>DASVFC010000275.1:0-5300 GCA_036380235.1 Vicinamibacterales bacterium | reverse complement strand
CATTTCATTGCCGCCGCCGATCTGCTGCAGATCAACTTCAAGACGCTGTCGGCGAAACTGCGCCAGTACGGTCTCGAATAACTACGCCGCGAGCCCGATCTTTCTGATCGCAGCGCGAATTTCCTTTTCGGTGACGTCCGTCAGCTCCACTGTTTGGCCGCGATCGGCCGCGGCAATGAAATGCAGCGTGCCGCTGAGGACTTTCTTGTCGCGTTTAATCGCGGCCAGGACTTCCTTTGCGGAAATGTCGGCCACCGGTGGCAGCGGTCCCAGCGTGGTGACCAGCGCTTCGACCTCTTCGCCGAGAGACGGCGGCGTAATGCCGCGCGTCACGCCGATGACCAGCGCCGCCATCATTCCGTAGCCAACCGCTTCACCATGACGGAAGCGCTTGTACTTCGTCACCGCTTCGAGCGCGTGACCCACGGTGTGGCCGAAATTCAGGATGCGCCGCAACCCTGACTCGCGCTCGTCCGCTGTCACGACGGCGGCCTTGATCCGGCACGATGCCGAGACAAGCGGTGACACCGCACCGCCGTCGCGCGCGAAGATCGCCGGCGTATTGCTACGCATGCGATCGAGCAGCGTCGGATCCGAGATCACGCCGTACTTGATCACTTCGTAGAGGCCGGCACGAAACTCCCGACGCGGCAGGGTTTCAAGCACGATGGGATCGGCCACCACGAGGCTGGGCGCGTGAAAGGCGCCAATCAAATTCTTCCCGAGCGGATGATTGACCGCCGTCTTGCCGCCAATCGCGCTATCAACCTGCGCCAGCAGGGTTGTCGGCACGTGCACTACGGGGATGCCGCGCAGATACGTCGCCGCGGCAAAGCCGACGAGATCACCGATCACGCCGCCGCCGACGGCGATGACCACCGTCGATCGATCCGCGTTCGCCTTGACCAGCGCGTCAAAGACACGCGCGACGGTATTGAGATTCTTGAAGCGTTCGCCGTCTTCAACGAGGATCGGCGTGCGGTCGGCACCGAGATGCCGGAAACGATGGCCGTGCAGCTCCCACACCCTATGGCTCGAGATTAGCAGCCGGCGCGGGTGCAGCCTCGCCGCCGCCAGCTCGCTGCCAAGGGTGGCGATGGCGCCGTTGCCGATGACGACGGGATAGGGCCCGCTGGCCGAGCCAACGACGACGCGATCAATGGAATGAGACGTCACCAAACTGTTCGCTGCCGGCTATAGAATGCCGACTGAATTCCGCTAGGATAGCATTCGGTGCCGCGGCGAACGGACTTCCTGATCATCGGCAGCGGCATTGCCGGCCTGCGCGCCGCCGCCGACCTCGCCCTCGCGGGCGACGTGCTCGTCCTGACCAAGGCCGCTCCCGCCGAGAGCAATACCGGTTACGCGCAGGGCGGGATCGCGGCTGCGGTCGGCGCAGACGACTCGCCGGCGCTGCATGCGGCCGACACCATCGCGGCCGGTGATGGCCTCTGCAACGAAGACGCGGTACGCGTGCTCGTGGACGATGGCGTGCGCTACGTTCGCGAGTTGATCGACTGGGGGGCGCGCTTCGATCGCGATACGACAGGCGAGCTTGCGCTTGGCCGCGAAGGCGCGCACGGCTTGCGGCGCGTGCTGCATGCCGCCGATGCGACGGGACGGGAAATCGGCCGCGCGTTGTGGGCGCGCGTGGCGGGGCAGCCGCGCGTGGAGATCGAAACCAACGCCCGCGCGATCGAACTAATCGTCGAGCGCGGCCGGTGCATTGGCGCCCGGTATGTCGATGGTGGCGCGGTGCACGAGGTGCATGCGCCGGCGATCCTGCTCGCCACCGGCGGCGCGGGGCAGGTGTTTCGCGAAACGACGAACCCTCCTGTCGCGACGGGCGACGGAGTCATGCTCGCGTGGTTCGCGGGAGCGCGGGTGATGGATCTCGAGTTCGTACAGTTCCACCCCACCGCTCTCGACGTGGCTGGAAAGCCGCGGTTCCTGTTGTCGGAGGCGTTGCGGGGCGAAGGCGCGCACTTGTTGAACGCGAGTGGCGAGCGCTTCATGCAGCGGTATGAAAGCGCGGGCGAACTGGCATCGCGCGACCTGGTGTCGCGGGCCATCGTGCGCGAGCAGGGCCGCACGCGCGCACCGATCTACTTGTCGATGCGACATTTCGATCCGGACTGGGTACGCGCGCGGTTCCCCACCATCACCGACGCTTGCCGGACCGCCGGCCTGGACCTCGCCACGGACTTGATTCCCGTCGGCCCCGCCGCACATTACGTGATGGGCGGCGTCGAAACGGATCTCGACGGCCGCACCACCGTGCCCGGCCTGTTTGCCGCGGGTGAAGTTGCCTGCACCGGCGTACATGGGGCCAATCGTCTGGCCAGCAATTCATTGCTCGAAGGGCTCGTGTTTGGAGCGCGGGCGGCCGCGGCGATGACCGATGACAGAACGGTGCCAGAGGTTTCCGCTTCCGCGGCCGCAGGCCGCTTCGGCGAGACCTCCCCGGAGCTCGCGGAAAATCATCGGGCAAGCGTAGGTTCGCCAGAGGTTCCAAAGGTTTCAGGGGGCCTGCCAGATGAAGCGCATGTGCGTGGGCTGATGTGGAACTCGGTTGGGCTCTGGCGAGAAGAAGCGTTGCTCCGGACCGCCGTGGAAGCGTTGGACGAGTGGTATGCCGCCCTCGACGGTGATCGCAGCCGCGTCGCCGCGCTGGTTACGGTCGGCCGGTTGATGGCGCGTGCGGCGCTGCGGCGGGAGGAGACGCGCGGCGCCCACGCGCGGGCGGATTTCCCGCAAAGAGATGACGTAAGATTTAGGATTCATCTGGGAGACCAAATCCGCTAATGGCCGGCAAACAGGAAGAAGCATTCGTCACCGAGATCACCAAACAATCGGTTGATTTTTCGAAGTGGTACATCGATGTCGTGCGCAAGGCGGAGCTTGCCGACTATTCGCCGGTCAAGGGCTGCATGGTGATCCGGCCGTATGGCTACGCGATGTGGGAGCACTTGCAGCGCGAACTCGATACGCGCATCAAGGCCACCGGCCACGTCAACGCGTACTTCCCGCTGTTCATCCCTGAGAGCCTGCTGCTGAAGGAGAAGGATCACGTCGAGGGCTTCGCACCGCAGGTCGCCTGGGTCACCAAGGGCGGCGACGAGGACCTTGCCGAGAGACTGATTGTTCGTCCGACCTCGGAAACGATCATCGGCGTGATGTACCAGAAATGGATCCAGTCGTGGCGGGATCTGCCCGTGCTGATCAACCAGTGGGCGAACGTGGTTCGCTGGGAAAAGGTGACCCGACCGTTTCTGCGCACGACCGAGTTTCTGTGGCAAGAAGGGCACACCGCGCACGAGACCGAGGCAGAAGCGCAGGAAGAAACGATGAAGATCCTCGCGCTCTACAAAGACGTGTGCGAAAACGTGCTGGCCGTGCCGGTGATCGACGGACAGAAGAGTGACAGCGAAAAGTTCGCCGGCGCCGCCAAGACCTATTCGATCGAAGCGCTGATGGGCGACGGCCGTGCCCTGCAGGCCGGCACGTCACACAACCTCGGACAGAACTTCGCCAAGGCGTTCGAGATCCAGTTCCAGGGCCGCGACAAGACGCTGCAGCATGCGTGGACCACGTCGTGGGGTGTCACCACGCGCCTGATCGGCGCCGTGATCATGACGCACGGCGACGACAGCGGCTTGATCGTGCCGCCGAAGATCGCGCCGTACCAGGTGGTAATCGTGCCCATCCCCCGGGGCAACTGGAAAGAGACGGTGCTGCCGAAGTGCCAGGAGATCAAGGATCAGCTCACCGCCGCCGGCATTCGGGTCAAGCTCGACGCCGACGAAAGCCAGACGCCCGGCTGGAAGTTCGCCGAGTACGAGATGCGCGGGGTGCCGCTGCGCCTCGAGATCGGCCCGAAAGACATCGAGAAAAACGCGGTCTTCGCCGCCCGCCGCGACACGCGCAGCAAGGCGTCGATGCCGATGGACGGCCTCGCCGAGGCGATCAAGCAGCTGCTCGACGAGATCCAGCAGGCGCTGTTCGATCGCGCCGTGAAGTTCCGCGACGAGCACACCTCGCGCAGCGATTCCTACGACGAGTTCAAGTCGATCATGGAAGGGCGCCCTGGCTTCGTCATCTCGCCGTGGTGCGGCGATGCGCGGTGCGAAGCCGACATCAAGACCGAGACGCAGGCCACCATCCGCAACATCCCGAAGGGCTATGACACCGCGCCGGGCAAGCCGTGCATCAAGTGCGGCAAGCCAGCCACCGTATCGGCGTGGTTTGCGAAGGCGTACTAGTTGCCGAAACAGGCTGCGGGCATCCTGCTGTACCGACAGACCACACACGGTCTCGAAGTGTTGCTGGCGCACCCCGGCGGCCCGTTATGGGCGCGCAAAGATCTCGGCGCCTGGACGATTCCGAAGGGCCAGTTCGGCGACGATGAAAGCACGCTCGCGGCCGCCAGACGCGAGTTCGAAGAGGAGATGGGCTCGCCGGCCTCCGGCGAGTTCGTCGAGCTCGGCGCCATCCGCCAGCCAAGCGGCAAGATCGTCCACGCTTTCACTGCCGAGGCCGACTTCGACGTCAGCACCGTGAAGAGCAACCTGTTCACGCTGGAGTGGCCACCGCGCTCCGGGAAGATCGGACAGTTCCCCGAGATCGATCGCGCCGAATGGTTTGCGGTGGAAGAAGCGAGGAAGCGGATCTTGAAAGGTCAGGAGCCGTTCCTCGACAGGCTCCTGACCCTTCTCAAATCTACTGCAGGCGAATAGTCATCGCCGCGCGCCGATTCAACCGGCGGGTCTCTTCACGCGAGTTGTCGTGACGCGGGCGCTCTTCACCGTAGCTCACCACCTGCAGGCGGTTGGCATTGATGCCGCGTCCCGAGAGGTAATCGCGCACCGCCGCCGCGCGACGCTCGCCGAGGGCAAGATTGTATTCCGTCGTGCCGATGTTGCAGGTGTGCCCTTCAACGGTCAGCCGCAGGTTCGCGTCGTCCTGCATCGCCTTGATCGCCTCGTCGAGAATGCGCGTGGCTTCCGCACGCAGCGTGTAGCGATCGAAGTCGAAGTGCACGTCCTCGAATGTCATCTGCTTCTTGGCCGCCGGCGCGACCACCTGTACGGTCACGGTGTCGGATGCGGTCATGCCGCGGCCGTCGTCCACGGTCACCGTCAGCGGCACGGCGCCAACCTGCTGCGGCGCGGTCCATGGCGTCTGTCGATCCGCGGGGTTTGCGAAGGTGCCGGTCGGGGCGCTCCAGCGATAACGCAACGTGTCGCCGTCCGGATCCTGTGCGTCGGCCGACGCGGTCAGCTGCCGGCCGACTTCGACGG
>DASVFC010000274.1:0-2630 GCA_036380235.1 Vicinamibacterales bacterium | reverse complement strand
ATCATCGATGGCCGCGTGCGCGATGGTGTGTTCGTTGCCGGCGGCGATGTTCACCTCTCCTCCACAGCAGACGTCCGCGGCGACCTCATCGTCGCCGGCGGCAAGCTGACCCGCGACGCGGGTTCCAGGCAGCTTGGCAGCGTCAGCTACGTATCGTTCGGGGAGTGGTGGCGCACCAATACCTGGTGGTGGCCGTCGATTCGCTTCGGCGAAGTCGGCCGCTGGGTGAGCCTCTTCGGCACCGTCGCGCGGATCTCGGTGATCGGTGTGCTGATGCTGATCATGGTGGCCATCGGCCGCGCCGCGGTGGCGCGAACCGGACGCGCGGCGTTCCACGAGCCCGGCCGCGCGTTCCTGATCGGGCTGGCCACTGAAATCTTCTTCGTGCCCTTCCTCGTCGTCGCGTCGATCGGTCTGGCAATCACGATTATCGGCATCCCCTTCGTCGCGCTGCTGGTGCCGATCGCGGTCCTGCTGCTGGTGTTTGCGTTCGTCCTCGGCTTCACCTCGCTGGCCTGCCGTCTCGGCGAGTGGGTCGAAGACCGTTTAGGGTGGCAACCCGGCAACGCCTTCATCGCGACCTCGATCGGCTTTGTGATTCTGCTCGCGCCGACGCTGGTGGCGCGATTCATGTACTTCGCGCCGTTTGGGTCGACGATCGGCTACGCGCTGCTGGCCGTCGCATTTGCGGTGGAGTTCATTGCGTGGACGATCGGACTGGGTGCCGCGATCATCACCGGCCTGGGACGCTGGTACACCGCGCCGCCGCCGATTACGGTGGAGCCGCCGCGGCCTACGCCATTCGATCCCGTTGCAAAGGCTCTGTAGAAAAAACTAAAAGACAGGGGCGGCAAACCGAAGTTTGCCGCCTGCTTACTGGCCCAGACCGGCCCGGACCTGCACCATCGCATTCGCGGTCGCGATGATTTTGTTGCCCTTCTTCAGCCGCAGCACAATCTTGTAGCCGCCTGGATTCTTGTAGCGATGTTCAATGGTGTAGCGCCGCTTGATCTCGCTCTTGCCGGTTTCGTACGGCTCGCAGTCGGCTTCGGCCGTGGACGAAGTGAAGTCACCCCAGTCCCATTCGATCGACGGGCAGTAGAACTCCTCGAAATCGTTGGGCCCGCCCTTTACCTCAGCCACCACAACGATGCGCGCCGGCGCAAACGACACGGCGGGGGTTGCCTTCAATGTTAAGCTAGGCTTTTTGATGCCCTGTTCGCCGTACAGGGCTTTGGCGGGGATAACGAGAGCAGCGCTTAACGCCAGGGTAAGTACCATGGCGACGCCTGGATTTTGTGTCATGACAAAGTCCCCAAACGGGCGGGGCGCTAAGGAATTTTAACCTACATGCATGCGCCTTACGAAGTTCCTCGACTTTCGGTCGGCAATGTGCCGCTCGGCGCGGCCGACACCGACCTCATCATCGTTCCCATTGCCCAAGATCACGTTGCCCACGCGTTAGACCGGCTCGATGCCGCCGTGGCCGACGATGTGCGGTCGGCGCAAGAGCGCAGTGAGTTCTGCGGCAAGCCTTACGAGATCTATAGCGCGCGCGTACCGGCGCACGGGTGGAAGGCGTCACGGGTGTTGTGCGTGGGCGGCGGCAATCGCGCCGACATGACCGCTGAACGATTTCGGCGCATGGCGACGGCGGCCGCGCGCGCTGCGCATCACCAGCGTCGCGCGCGCATTGCCTGGGCCGACGTGGAGCCGGGCGCGCTGACGGCAACGTCACGTATCGACATCATCGCCGAAGGCGTCGTTCTCTCGAATTTCGACAACGGCGTCCACAAGAGCCGTCACGAACCGCAGTTCTTCGTCAAGGAAGCCGTCATCCTCACCAGCGAGAATGCCGGCGAGGCGGCGACGCACGGACAACATGTCGGCGAGGCGATCAACGCCGCACGGGTGCTGATCAACGAGCCCGGCAATTACCTCACGCCGCGCGTGTTTGCCGATAAGGCCGCCGCGTTTGGAGCCGTTGCCGGCGTCAGCGCGGAGATCCTCGACGAGAAGAAGATCGAATCGCTCGGCATGGGACTGTTGATGGGCGTGGCGCGTGGCAGCATTGAGCCGCCTCGCTTGCTGGTGTTGAAATACACACCGGCGAATGCCGCCTCTGACAAGACGCTCGGCCTCGTCGGCAAGGGCATCACCTTCGACACCGGCGGCATTTCGATCAAGCCCTCCGATGGCATGGAGCGGATGAAAGACGACATGGCCGGCGGCGCCTCGGTGGTTGCGGCGCTACGCTCGATCGCGCTGCTGAAGTTGCCGGTCCGCGCCATTGCCGTGGTGCCGATGACCGAAAACATGCCGGGCGGCAAAGCCACCAAGCCTGGCGACATCCATCGCGGCGCGAGCGGGTTGACGGTCGAAATCAACAACACCGACGCCGAAGGCCGCCTGATTCTCGGCGACGCGCTCTGGTATGCGCGGCAGCAGGGCGCAACGCACCTGATTGACGTAGCCACGCTCACCGGTGCTGTGGTGGTGGCCCTCGGCAAGATCGCGACAGGCTTGTGGGGCACGCCGCAACCGTGGGTGGATCACGTGCGTTCCGCCGCCGATCGCGCTGGCGAAAAGGTGTGGCAGATGCCGCTGTTCGAGGAGTATCGCGAGCAGTT
>DASVFC010000273.1:0-6932 GCA_036380235.1 Vicinamibacterales bacterium | reverse complement strand
GCCCGTCGCGTCGGCGACAAGGTGTTGGCCGGGTTCGAGCTGTCGCACCTGCTTGAAGAGCGTGAACGGTGCCGGCAGATAGTTCAGCGCGAGATAATACGAGAGCGCCTCGTAGTCGAGCGCGCGATCCACGTCGGCGCTGGCCAGCACCGCCTTCACTTCCGAGCCAAAGGTGATTCCGGCCGGCCCCACCGCATAGAACAGCGGCTTGACGCCGAGGCGATCACGCACCAGCCACAATTGCTTCTGCCGCGCGTCCCATAACGCGAACGCGAACATGCCGTTGAACCGCGCCAGGCACGCCGTGCCCCATTGCTCGTAGGCATGAACGATGATTTCGCTGTCGGTGGCGGAAGCGAAGTGATGGCCGAGCTGCTCGAGTTCCCGGCGCACCTCGGCGAAGTTATAGATCTCGCCGTTATATGTCAGCCAGACCGTGCCGTCCTCGTTGCTCATCGGCTGGTGGCCGGCGCCGCTCAAGTCGATGATGCTGAGGCGCCGATGCGCGAGGCCGGCAATGCCGCAAGCCTTGACGCCCGAATCATCGGGACCGCGATGGGCGAGCCGCGATGCCATCGCGTGCAGGAGACGTTCGTCGACCGCTCGATCGTCGAACCTGAGTTGTCCGGCAATTCCGCACATCGCAGCTGGTTACTCGTGCCGCTCCAACCGCAGCTGCGACACCTGATCGCAGATCAACCCGATGCAGAACAACAGGGCTGCGGTAACGATCGCCAGCATGGAACCGACGCTGATGCCGCGGCCGGCCATCGCAAATGGAATGCCCCAACCAACGCCGATGATGCCCACCACGAAGCTCGCCGGAACGAACAGGCGCAGCGGGTTGAACAGGCAGACGATACGCAACAACAACACCGCCGTTTCAAGACCGGTGACCACCGTCACCGTGCTGCGGCCTTCGCGCCGACGCACTTCGATTGGCACGAACACGACCGGCCAGCCCCGGCTGAGCAGGGCCATGGTCAGCGTCGTCGACATCGAAAAGCCGCGCGGGCACAGATGCGCGTAGCGCGCCGCGACGTCACGAGTGAGCACGCGCAGGCCGCTATTCAAATCGGGAATCCTGCGGCGGACAAGATAACTGGCGACCGCGCCAAGAATCCACTTGCCCGGCATGCGCCAAAGGGGACTGTGAATCATCGCGCGGCGCGCGCCAACCACCATCGCCGCGTCGTGTCGCGACTCCCAGAGGCGGCGCAGATCCGCGGCCGCATGCTGGCCGTCGGCATCGAAGGTGGCAACGTGCGTCGTGGCGGCACTGCGCAGTCCGGTTTTCAGCGATGCGCCGTAACCCAGATTCGCAGGATGCCGGATGACGTCGGCGTGTTGTTCGGCGGCGATTCGTGCCGTCTCGTCCGTCGAACCGTCGTCGACGACGATGATCCGGGTGACGAATTCAGCGCATTCGAGTTTCAGATCCGTGATGACTGCGGCGATGCCGGCAGCTTCGTTGAATGCCGGAATAATCACCGTCAACGTGTCGGCCGGCGCCGCCGGCGTCTGGCCGTTCATGCCGGAATTGCGGCCCGCTTACAGAAAAATGTCACGGAGCCCTAGTGTAGCGGACTTGCGGATTTCCACAACCGCGGGCCAGCGACCGAGCGTGGTCTACTTCGGACTCTACGATCGAAACGAGGCGCCGGGTGTGCACCAGAAGATCACCGGCGTCCTCGCCGCCGCACGCGACGCCGGGTTCGTGACGCGCGCGTGGGCAGAGCCATTTTCGCAGCCCGCGGTCGGCAGAATGGCAGCAGCGATTGTCGCCTCGACCGAGACGCACATCATCGTGAGAAGCCAGGGGTGGGCAAATATGTTCCTGTGGGGCGCGCTGCGCGGCGTGCGCCGCCGCGGCCAGCACGTGATTGTCGATGTGCCGACGCCGCACTACGTAGGGGTGAGGGAGGTGTGGCGATCGCGCGATACCGCCTGGCGGCGGCTGCGAGCTGTGATCGCATTTTACGTATCCGGACCATGGTCGTTGTGGCCGGCGTCACGCATCGTCCAATACGCCCCGGAGAACTGGTGGTTTGGACTCGGCAACGCGGCGCGAACGGTGGAGATCGGCAACGGCATCGACGTGGCAGCAGTCGTGCCGCGCCGAGGAGCGCCGCCGTGGCCCTCACCAACGCTGCAAGTCCTCACCGTCGCATCGGTCGCACGATGGCACGGTTTGGATCGCTTGTTGCGCGCGGTGCGCGCGTACCACGATCGTTCTCCACGCGCTTTCGACATTCACGTCACGATTGCGGGTGATGGGCCGGCGCTGCCGCGCTTGCGTGAAACGGTCGAATCGCTCCAGTTGTTGGCGCTGGTGACCTTTGCCGGCACGGTGACGGGGCCACGGTTACAAGAGCTGTACGAGTCCGCGCATGTCGCCGTCAGCTCGCTCGGTTTGCATCGCATCGGCCTGTCGCGTGCTTCGGTGTTGAAGGCGCGGGAATATTGCGCGGTCGGCATACCGTTCATCGCCAGCGGCGAGGACCCCGACTTTCCGTCAGCGACGCCATTTCGCATGACGGTGAGTGGCGACGAGACCATTCACGAGTTGGTCGAGCTATTTGTTCGTTTCGACTCGGTTTACGCGCGATTCGATGATGCGGCGGAGCGCGCGTTTGCGAGGTCGCACCTCGACTGGCGGAGCAAGATTGGCGCGTTTGGGTTGCAGCCGTGATCTCACCACCGCTCAAGGTCCTGATGGTCACGGGCGCATATCACCCTGAAATCAGCAGCGGCGGCCTGCAATCGCAGCTGATGGCACGCGCGATGCGAGGCCGGGCTGAAGTGCGCGTCCTGACCACGGCGATTGATTTCACGACGCCGAAGTACTCCACCATCGACGGTGTCGAGGTGTCGCGCATGCATTTGCGCGCCGAAAGCCTCCCGTCAAAGGTGGTGGCCGGCATCACCTCGATGCCTGAGCTGGGACGGCTCGTTCGATGGTGCGACATCGTCCATATCCACGGCGTGTCGACGAAGAACATTCTCGTGACGGCAATGGCCCGGCTGATCGGGCGGCCGATCGTGCTGAGCCTGCACACCATGGGCGCCGACGAACCCGTGATCATCAGGAACAACAGCGCGTTGATGCACCGGTCGTTCCAGGCAGCGACGAAGTACCTCGCCGTCAGCTCCGGCTTGAGAGATGCGTCGCTGGCGGCGGGCGTGCGGAGCGATCGCATCGAGCTGATACCCAACGGAATCGACGTCGATCAGTTCAAACCCGCAACGGCGACTGAGAAGCGAGCGCTGCGGCGCGAGGCCGGGCACGACGTCGACGGGCCCGTCATCCTTTTCGTCGGTTATTTCTCGCACGACAAGCAGCCGCGTGTGCTGTTCGAGGCGTGGATGCGGCTGCTCGACCGTCATAACATCGACGCGACCGCCTGGTTCGTCGGCGCCACCAAGTCGAATTACTTCGAGGTCGATGAGCGGATCGCAGAGCGCATGCAGGACGAAGCTGCGGGGCGAGGCCGGGCCGGCCGACTGATTTTCACGGGTCCGGTCCACGAGGTGCAACGTTACTTCCGCCTGGCCGATGTGTTCGTCCTGCCTTCGCGGCGGGAAGGATTGCCGGTGGCGTTGATGGAGGCGATGGCGTGCGGCCTCCCGTGCGTGGCATCGCGGCTGCCGGGGGCCACCGACACGCTCATCGATCATGGCGCGTCAGGACTGCTGGTACCGCCCGAAGACGTTGACGCCTTTACCGATGCGATTGCCGCGATGCTGACCGATCCGGCGCGAGCCGCGGCAATGGGCAACGCGGCGCGGCAGGTTGTGCTCGACCGATTCGCCAGCGAGACGATCGCGGCGCGCTGGTTGGCAACGTACGAAGACGTATTACGCCGGTCCGCTATCGATCGGCCCTGAAAACTCCGGACCACCCGCAGCCGGGTAGCCACGGCTTTCACCAGACGGACGCGGGCTTACCCAGAAGGCATAGAGGCGGCCGCGCGTCATCGAGAAACGGAACCGCACCTCCCGATTCACCAACGGCGACAGGTCGCCGACATTCCAACGCACCGCCAGCTTCGTGGCATTGCCCTTCACCGGCACGCATGCGGTGCTGGTCAATGGCGCGATCACGGCACCAGCGCGATCGAGAACTTCGACGCGCAGTTCTCCTTGCAGGTCCGCATTCACGAACAGGTGTTTGCCTGTAAATCGCACCGGCCGCGTCGTCAATGTGCCCGCCGCACCGTCGCCGATGCGGCCGCGGATGATGCCCCCTTCACCGGGCAGCCAATCCATCGATGCAAACCCGTCGCGGCGCAGAGTGGCAAGGCCGGTGGTGCAAACGCCGGGGTCGGAGGTGCCGGGACGTCCCTGGCGGCCGCTGACATAGAAATAAAGATGATCGCCCACCACGAGGCAACAGCCGCCCGCCGATTGAATGTTCGCCCAGTTCCACGCGCCAGGAGTTTGCGATACGCCGATGAAAGTCGAGCGGTCGGGACGGTCCCAGTGGAAGCCATCGCGGCTGAAGCCAACCTCGATCTCGTTGATCTTCTCGCGATCGAGACTTTCTCCCCTCCAGATATTGAAGAGACCGAGCATCAGGCTTTCGTAACCGACGCAGTCGAGGTTGTAGAGCTCCGGGCGGTCCGAGAGGCCCGGCCGTCCCCGGTCGCGCGAATCAGCCTTCACCCAGGCGACCGGCGTCCGGCCCGCCCAGTTGCGCGCCGCGGTGAAATCGGCGGTCTCGAAATAGCGGCGATAGCGACCGCTCTGGGAGCCGTCGAATTGATCGGCGCGCACGCCGAAGCACCACACGCGGCGGAATGGGTTGTAGAAGAACGTCGATCGGTCGTTGGCGCGGCCGGTGGTGCCGATGTCGGTCCAGTGAACGCCGTCTGGCGACACCCCCAGCATGAGCGTGAAATCGCGCCAGTACGACATCTTGAACCGGTGCGCCGGGTTGGTTTCGAACTGGTCGAGCCACACCGTGCTCGAATCACGCGGTTGAGTGTGAACGATGTTAGTGCCCGGTTTGACATCGAACCTTGGCTTGACCCACGAGATGCCGTCGGTGGATTCGGCGGCGCACGTGTAGCGGCCATACCCGGCCATATACCAGATCTTGAACTTGCGATCCCTGGGATCGAAGAACACGCCGTCGCTGAACACCATGGCAGACGGGTTTCCCAGCTTCCTGGTGCGCGCCGCCACATCGTCGTAGACCTCCCATTCGTGCTCGGGCGCGAGCACCGGGTTGGTCGCGTGGTAAACAGCCTTGTGATACGTGCGGCTCATGGTCGTGTGGTCGATCAGGAAGTCGTCCACGAAGAGTTGCCGCCCGACGTCGATCGGCACCACTGCCGGGCGATCGGCGAGATACGGCGGGCGCGTCGCGTGCTCGTCGGGCAGCGTGCGATTGGGCGGCCACGGCGACCCGATCGTGATGCCGTTGTACAGCGTCTGCTGACGAGCGGCGGCACCGGTGGGCAACAGCAGCGTTGCGGCCGCACCGTGCAGGAATTCACGGCGTGAGATCACGCGTCGAGCACTCCCGCGTAGCCCGGCCCGCCGGCGCCAAGGTAGCCGCGGCTCTCGCCACGGGGAGATGGGCTGACCCAGAACGAGTAAAGCTGCGCGCGATCGAGCACGAACTTGAATCGGACGACGTCGCCCGTGAGCCTGCCGATCGATACGCCATCCCAGGTGACGGCATGCCGCGTGCTGTCACCGTGAATCGCGACCGAGCGATCCGCACCGAAGCCCTCGATGGTGTGACCATCGCGGTCGAGCATCTCCACGCGGATGGCGCCCGCGACGTCGGCATTGATGAACGCATGTGCGCCGGAAAAACGAACGGGCCGGGTAATCACGGTGGACCGGTGCCGCATCACCGGCCGTGTCGCGGAAGCTGGCCACGCGTCGGTCAACGAAGCGAAGCCATCACGGCGCAACGTCGCCAGGCCGGTCGAGCAGCGGCCGGGCATGCTCGTGCCAGGGATGCCGGTGCGGCCGCTGACGTAGAAGTGCAGTCGATCGCCGGCGACCACGCAGACGCCGCCGGCAGACTGCACGTTCGCCCAATTCCAGTCGCCCTCGCGGTTCGAGACGGGAATGAACGCGTCGTGCGTCGGCCGCGACCAATGAAAGCCGTCGCGGCTGAAAGCGACGCAGAGTTCGTTCGGTTTTTCGCGATCGGATTGCTCACCGCGATAGATGGCAAACAGTCCGAGCATCACGCTTTCGTAGGCCACGGCATCGAGGTTGTAAAGCTCGGGCATGACGTTCGATCCAGCCTGCACGTGATCACGCGTGTCCGCGGCAACCCACGGCACCGGATCGCCCGCATTCCATCGTGTTGCCGCGAAGTTGGCGCTTTCAACGTAGGTGCGCATGCGCTTCAGCGACTTATCGTCGTGGCGCAAGCTGAAACACCAGCGGCGGCGGAATGGATTATAGAAACACGTGCTGCGATCCGATGCCGGTCCTGCCACGCCGCGGTCGGTCCAGCGCACGCCGTCAGGCGACGTCGACAAGCGCAGTTGCGCCGGCCCCTCCAGCGACGTCCACGCCATCTTGTAGCGCGCCGAGGCATCGGGATCGGCGGCGTCAAGCCACACGGTGCTCGAATCCCGTCGATGCTTGCGAACGATATTGGTACCGGGAACTACTGCGGCATTGCGCCGAGTCCAGGTGATGCCGTCGTTCGACACGGCCAGGGCCGTGTGCTGTTGATAGCCGGCCATGTACCACATCTTGAAGATGCGTTCCGCCGGTTCGAAGAACACGCCGTCGCTGTAGACCATGGCCGCTGTGCTCGGCGGCGTCTTGGTCATCGCGCTGTATGGATCGTCAAGCTCCCACGGACGCTCAGGTGTGAGAACGGGGCTTGCCGGATGATATGCCGCCGCGTGAATGGCTCGGAACAGCGAAGTCTCTTCGATCAGAAAGTCGTCGAC
>DASVFC010000272.1:0-6381 GCA_036380235.1 Vicinamibacterales bacterium | reverse complement strand
GGTTCGGCCCCGCTGCTCCTCAAGCGCTGCCAGCAGCGAGTAGGCTGCGTATGACTGCGGATGCCGTCGAAGCAATCGCGTGATCGCAGCTTCGGCGCGCCGCTCGATCGCATCGTCATCGCGCAAATGTCTTACAGCTTCGCGGTACTCGACTTCGGCAGGTGCAGTGTTCCCCGCCCGCACCTCGAACTCGATAGTGTGAACCTGCCATACCAGCTCACGGTCGGCACCGTCGGTACCCCGAAAGCTGGCTGTGATGGAATATTGTCCCGGCGCGAGCCGACCCTGAATGTCGACGGTCCATTGCAGCCGCTCTCCGGGAGCGAGGCTGATCTGCGAATTGAGAGGAACGAGGTCCGTAGAAAGATCCACTGTGAGTCTTGCACCAGCCGAGATGACGGCCCGCGAAGTAAGTGCGCCGGTGCCGGATCGATCGTCCTTAATGCGGATGTCGAAAATATATCCGCGCGCGTCAGGAGCCACTTTAAGGCTCTGGTTCGACGCGGTTCGGTTCGCGATGGTAATTCCAAACGTGATCGGCTGTCCGGTGAAAAACACGCGCGTGGTGTCACCGACCGGGGGCGCCGTGTATGTCTCGCCCGGATAGTCTGGAGTACTGATCGCTGCGAACAATGGGGAGTAGTTCGACTGGGTCGATAACCACGCCGCAAGAGAAAGAAGGACGAACTTCAGACGTCACCTCAACCGATAATTGTTAAGGTCAAAAGACGAATATACGCGGGGAATATTGGACCACGCGCAATCGGTAACAAAGGCGTCTCGACGAAGTACGGCGACACATGACGGTCCAAATTGTTGCGTTGCGTCCACCTACGCTCGCGCAGCACCCGGCGAGCTACGGCGGACACCCTTCGCGTGTTCTATGGAGCCTATAGGTTAGCGGCGTGAACCTTCGCGTGTTACTAAGGGCGAAGGTTGGCTGGCCACCCGTAGCTCGCTCGGGTTCAGGCGAGCGAAGGGTGGTGGCCAGGGACGGAATCGAACCGCCGACACTGCGATTTTCAGTCGCATGCTCTACCAACTGAGCTACCTGGCCGCTCGGACAGACTTTCGAGTATATCGTGGTGGCGATTCGCCGTGCAACGGTCTGTTCGAAATCACGCCTGAATCCGACAAATACAGAGACACGTGATCTACATCTTCGAGAAAGAACGGCAGGGAGCGCTGCGGCTCGAGACCCGCTACGCGAGAGATTCGAGGACGTACGAAATCATCTGGCGCCGCGCGGACGGGACCACGACGAAGGAGACCTTCAACGGCGAGATGTCGTTTCGATCACGTCTGCACGAAATCCAGGTCGAGCTCGAAGACGAAGAGTGGCAGACGGTAGGCCCGCCACATCTTCTCGCCGACGGTTGGAAGATTTGAGCGCCACGCGCGGCCGACGCTAAGGCCGCGTCGACATGAGGTTCACGCCGATCGTGGAAAGGTCCGTTCGCGACGGTGCAGGTGCGTGACTTTCAACACCGGTGCGCCCTTCACCGGCACAGCGCGATGCTTCGGCCCTTGCACCGCCGCCTGGTCAAGAATGCGTTTGACATGCCCGCAGCTCACGCATTCCAGGGCAAATTGACCCTCCTCATCTCGCGTTCTGAGCATGTCGCCGTGACCGAACACACAAGGGGAGAACAGCCGCAACCAGCTCGTTTTTCCAGCCCGGGGCGAGCGCTTCGACGATGCGTGCAGTTTTGAAAACGTCCAGAATCGTAAGAGAAAACCTGAAGCCAACATGTCCGACCTGAACTGCACGTTCTTCGCCAGCCGATACCATTTGTTTTGCCGGGGTTTTTGGACAGGGGCAAAGTGAAACGTCGGGAGACTTGACAGTCGGGCCTTCCCGGCGCGCATGCGGGCCCCCTCCAGCTTGATGACAAAAACGTGCGACGGGGGGCGAGCCGCTGGGTATCTCCGGCCAGCCGGAACAGACGATCCCGCCACTTGGATCTGATGACGCCGACGGCCTCCCGTGCTTCGGTTATTAGAAGACAATGCGTTGATGTTCCGATCGTGTGTCTTCGTGCTCGCGTTGCTCGGCAGCGTGGCGTCTCACAGTCAAAGTCAGCAACCTGACGCGGTTCGACTCGCTCTTGTCAATGTTCCAGATGATGTGCTGCGCCCGCTGTTGCCCGTGTTCGAGCAACAACACGGCCGGCGCGCCTCGATCGTCTACACGGGAAACGATCCGTTCTCCGTGGGACGGACCGGCAACGCCGATCTCGTCATCGCGCATTTCGGACACGCTGGCGTCGAGTCTTTCGTTACCGAAGGGCACGGTCTCTGGCCCAAGGCGGTGTTCGCCAACCAGATGGCGCTGATCGGGCCGGCAAATGATCCCGCCGGAGTCCGCGGCGTCAGGACGCTGACCGAGGCGTATCGCCGTATTGTGACGACGAAGTCTGTCTATCTGTCGAACGCCAGCGCGGGGGCGCGATACGTTGAAGCGATCGCGCTCGCCGGCACGGACATCCAACTGCCGCCGAGCGGCGCCTCTAACCTCGAGAACCTGGCGGCGGTGCGCGTGGCCGCCGAACGCGGCGCCTACGTCCTGTGGGGCGTGCCGCCATTCCTGCGGTGGAAACGGCAACTCCCGATTGAGCAAACCACGGATCTGGAACCGCTCGTCGTCGACGATCCCGCGCTGCAACGCATGATGGTTTCGATCGTCGTCAATCCGAAGACGGCGAAGGGAGTGAATGCAGATGCGGCGCGCGCGTTCCAGGATTTCCTGCTCTCAACCGCGATACAGGCGCGGGTTGCGGCTTTCCGATATCCGGATTTCGACAAGCAGGTGTGGTGGCCCGCCGGCAGACACAACTCCGCACGTGATTGATGCTGGTCGATGACCGCAGCGCACGCGCGTTAGTCGTCGTTGGGCCGTTCGAGAGCAGCGGCTGCTTCCTGGATTGATGCCCCGATCTCGAGGACGCGGCGAAACGCGGCGTTGACCCGCGCCGGCACGGGCATGTCGGCTTGCCAGCCATGGAGGCCCTCCTTGACGATCGCCTTCATGGCGGCGAGCTCCTGCTTGAGTGCGACCAGTCGTTTCTCGAGGGCGGTGATCGGCTCCACCGACAGCCAGCCGTGCGCCACCGCGTAGCGCACCAGCTCCTGCCGCGTCCTCAGGTGCAGCTTTCGCGCGGCGTTGGCCTTGTGCGTCTCGACGGTCTTGACGCTCAGATGCAGCGCATCGGCTACCTCCTGGTGCGTCGCGCCCCACGCCAGCTGCCGAAGGACTTGTTCCTCTCGATTGGAGAGGTTGCGTGTGGATGATCGGGCTTTAGGCATCGTGCTGCCGAGTTTTCGTCGGTAACTGCAGACTGATCACCAGGCTGACAGTGGCGTTTGATGGTGCCTGTCCGCCTCTCTTACGCGTTGCAGTATGTCGTATTTTCGGTCGCTGTTGCGTGGCACGTTTCGGGGGCGAGCAGGGATCAGGATCAGGGATCAGGATCAGGGATCAGGGATCAGGGATCAGGGATCACGCATCTTGCGCAGCCTGCCACCCAATACAAACCAACCGATCCCCAGCCCGAGTACGGCGCCAGTCAGCACGTCGGTTGGCCAATGAACACCGAGGTAAATCCGCGAGACCGCAACTAATGCGGCCAGAGGCCACAGCACCAGCGTGGCCGCCGGAAGCATGCGGGAACCCGCCAGGGCGCCGGCTGCCGCCATCGCGGCATGAGCAGAAGGGAAGGACGGGCTGTCTGGCCGCGCGTCGATAAGCTGGATTTCCGTCATCACCTCAAACGGGCGCGGCCGCTCGAACAGCGGCTTCACCACATCGTCAACGGCCACGAAGGTGACCGCAACGGCGAGCCACAGGCGCCACATCGCGGCGGTGTTGGCGGGGAAGATGCCGGCGATGGAACCGATGATGATCCAGATGAAGCCGCCGGCGCCGAGCGCGCTGGCAAGGATCATCAGATCATCCAGCCACGGTCGGCGTAACTGGACGATCTGATGCAGGAGAGACGCGTCGAAATCAGACACCAACAGGTTCGGGTGCTTCCTTCGTCATGCCCAGCGCGCGGCGAACCTTGTCTTCGATCGCCGTGCGGAGATCGATGTTTTCCTTCAAGAAGTTCTTGACGTTTTCGCGGCCCTGGCCGAGGCGTTCGCCGCCGTAGGCGAACCACGCGCCACTCTTCTCGATGATCTTGTGCTCGACGGCGATGTCGATCAGGTCGCCTTCACGCGATACGCCTTCGCCGTACATCACGTCGAACTCAGCCTCGCGGAACGGCGGCGCGAGCTTGTTCTTCACCACCTTAACCCGCGTGCGGCCGCCGACGACGTTGTCGCCGTCTTTGATGGCGCCGATGCGGCGGATGTCGATGCGGACCGAGGAGTAGAACTTCAAGGCGCGGCCGCCGGTGGTGGTTTCGGGATTGCCGAACATCACGCCGATCTTTTCGCGCAGCTGGTTGATGAAGATCAGCGCCGTCTTCGACTTCGACACCGCGCCGGTCAGCTTGCGCAGTGCCTGCGACATCAAGCGCGCCTGCAGCCCCATCTGCGCTTCGCCCATCTCACCTTCGATCTCCGCGCGCGGCACGAGCGCTGCGACCGAGTCGACCACCACGACGTCGACACTGCCGGAGCGAATCAACACTTCCACGATCTCGAGCGCCTGCTCACCGTTGTCCGGCTGCGACACCAGCAGGTTGTCGACGTCCACACCGAGCTTCTTCGCGTACACGGCGTCGAGTGCATGTTCCGCGTCGACGAACGCCGCGAGGCCGCCTTTCTTCTGCGCTTCGGCGATCACCTGCAACGCGAGCGTGGTCTTGCCAGACGACTCAGGTCCGAAGATCTCAATGACGCGTCCGCGCGGCACCCCGCCAATTCCAAGCGCGTAATCGATGCTGATTGCACCGGTGGAGATCGCTTCCATGGGAGCCACGGCGTGGTGCTGGCCGAGGCGCATGATCGAGCCTTTCCCGAACTGCTTCTCAATTTGGCCGACGGCCGCGTCCAGGGCCTTGAGCCGTTCCTGACGTTCATCAATGGGCATAATGGTGTGTCCTTTCAGGACGCGATTGATCCTAGAAACGCGCCAAGCGAAAGTCAAGCGTAAATCCGTGCAGTGACAGGTGAGTTCACGCGCATTTTCAATGGTTTAGGGGCATCGACCACTTTCGCCCCTTTCAGGCCGGGATCGCAGAATTTGAAGGAATTCGGTTTGACCGATTGTGCGGAAAATTCGTACGGTGCAGAGTGCCGAGTCCCGTAGGCCACTTGCTTGGCGGCGCCATCGTCGGTCAGGCGATGGCGCCGTCGGCCCTCCTGCTGTGCGCCATTGCGGGCGCGGCGCCCGACGTGGATTTCCTGTGGGGTCGCCACAACCAGGAAACGCACAGTCTCGGCGCAGCGATCATCGCCGGTCTCGTGGTGCTGGCCTGGAAACGGCAACCGCGGCTCGCGATTGCGGTCACATGCGCGTGGGCATCACACGTGTTGTTCGATTGGCTGGGCTCCGATACCACGCCGCCACTGGGCGTGACGGCGTTGTGGCCGCTGTCGAATGACTATTACTTCGCGAACGCGTTCTTCTTCGAGGCCATCTCGCGGCGCTACTGGTTGGACAACTTCTGGACGCATAACCTCTGGGCCGTAGCCCTCGAGATCGTGATCCTGGTACCGCCGCTGGCCGCTGTCACGTGGCTCCGCCGCAGACGGGCAACAGGAGATAAGGAGATCAGGAGAAAGGAAGACAGGAGATGAGGCGTTAAGAAGACACTTTTGTCCTTAACTCCTTGCCTCCTGTAAACCTGCTACTTACCGGCTTTATGCCAACTCCACGGCGAGCGCAACGCCGTTGCCGCCGCCCAGGCACAGCGTAGCGATGCCGCGGCGCTTGCCGCGATCTTTCAGCGCATAGATCAACGTCGTCAGGATGCGCGCACCGGAGGCGCCAATCGGGTGGCCGAGCGCAACGGCGCCGCCGTTGACGTTCACCTTTGACATGTCGAGGCCGAGCTCGTTGCCGACGGCCACGGCTTGCACCGCGAAGGCTTCGTTCAGCTCGAGCAGGTCGACGTCGTTCAACGTCCAGCCGGCTTTCTTCAGGACCTTGCGCGTGGCCTCGACTGGTGTCATCAGCAACATCTTCGGCGCGAGGCCGCTGGTGGCCTGCGCCACGATGCGCGCCATGGGCTTCGCGTTGGTCGCCCTCACCTTGTCTTCGGACATGACTACGAGCGCGGCGGCGCCGTCGTTGACGGGTGGAGCATTACCGGCCGTGACGGTGCCGTCCTTCTTGAAGGCCGGCTTCAGGGCGCGCAGGACTTCCGCCGTGGTCTCGGCGCGAACCGATTCATCTTTCGCAAAGACAAGCGGCTCACCCTTCTTCTGCGG
>DASVFC010000271.1:0-3728 GCA_036380235.1 Vicinamibacterales bacterium | reverse complement strand
CACGCTTGGCGTGACACTGATCACCTCGGCTGTGAACGTGTTCTATCGCGACGTCAACCCGGTGGTGCAGATCGGGCTGCAGCTGTGGCTGTATCTGACGCCGGTGGCGTACCCGCTCTCGGCGGTGCCGCAGCAGTACCGAGTCTTCTGGATGTTGAACCCGCTTGCCGGCGTCGTTGAGGGATTGCGAGACGTGCTGGTGTTCGGCCGCGAGCCCAACTGGGGCGTGGTCGGCGTGTCGGCGGCGTTGATTGCCGTGATCTTCGTGACCGGCATCGTCTTGTTCAAGAAGACGGACAAGTATTTCGCGGATGTGATTTAACAGGCCATCAGGCCATCGGGCCATCGGGCCATCAGGCCATCGGGCCATCGGGCCATCGGGCCATCAGGCCATCGGGCCATCGGGCCATCAGGCGAACGGGCCAAAACAGTTGTCAGTTTCCATTCAGCTCGAGAACGTCAGCAAGCGGTATCGAACCGGCCGCTCGCGGACGATCGTCGATCTTGTTGCCTCGACCGTGAGCGAGATGCGGGGCAAGACCGCCGAAGTGCACAGCGCCACGCGTGGAAAGATCGACGCGACCATCCACGCCCTTCGTGATGTGTCGTTCGAGGTGCGCGAAGGGGCGGGTCTTGGCATCATCGGCCGCAACGGCGCGGGCAAGACCACGCTGCTGAAGTTGATCTCGCGCGTCACCTGGCCGACCACGGGCAAGGTCCGGGTCGCCGGACACGTGGTGTCCCTGATTGAACTCGGCGCCGGCTTTCACCCGGAGCTGACGGGCCGTGAGAACGTTTACCTCGGCGCCGGCCTGTTCGGCTTGACGCGCAAGGAGATCGATCGGCAGTTCGACGCGATTGTCGCCTTTGCGGATGTCGAGCGGCTGATCGATACGCCGATGAAGCGGTACTCGTCGGGTCTCTACGCGCGACTTGGTTTCAGCGTCGCCATCCACAGCAATCCAGACATCGTGCTGGTAGACGAGGTGCTTTCCGTCGGTGACGCGTCGTTCCGGCGCCGCGCCATGGAGGCGCTGAAAGGGCTGATCACGCAAGGCCGGACCGTGCTGTTCATCTCGCACGACATGTGGAACGTGCGCCGGTTGTGCAGCGAGATCTTATGGATGGATAACGGTACTGTGCGCGCCTACGGTGAAGCCGGTGCAATCGCCGAGCAGTACATGAACGAGGTAAACCTGCAGGCACTGCAGAATCAGGCTACGTCGCTGCAGAGCCACCGCGGCGGTACGGGCGAGGTGCGCTTCGAGAGCGTCGATCTCTACGGCGCCGACGGCACGCCGAAGGCCGTGTTTACCACCAACGACACGCTGATCATGCGTGGTGGTTACGTAGCATCGAAAGCCGTCGAATCGCCGGTGTTCCAGGCCGCGATTGTCGACATCGAAACCGGCGTGGTCGTGACCACGGCATCGACGTCTGGCCGCGACAACGCCGGCGTGGTCCAGGGACCGGGCGAGATCGAAATCCGTTTCTCGCAGCTGCCGTTGCGTGCCCGCCAGTACGTTGTGCGTCTGTCGATCACCGATTCATATCAACTCGCGTCCTACGACGTGGTCACGGCTGGACCGCGCTTTGCGGTTTCCGGCCAGGGCGCCGGCGTAGACAGCCTCGCCGACGAGCAGGACGGTCTGGTCAGCGTGCCGTTCGAAGTGGTGCACCGGCCCGGCAGAGCGGCAACCACGCGATGAGCGACCAGCGCCACGTGTTCGTGTCGGTGCCGCATGGCACGAGCGCGGGGAACATGCTGCGGTCGGGCGGCCTGCTCGATCGCATGCTTGAATCGGATCCGGCGCTGCACATCGTGTTGCTGTCGCCGATGGCGAGGGACCCGCACTTCGTGCGCGAGTTCGAGCGGCCGCGCATTACGGTGAACGATCAGCCGGCACACGTGCCGGCCGGCCTGGAAGCGCGCCTGCTGGCGATCGTGCAGGCCAGTTACCTGAGCCAGGGGCAAACCGAGTCCGTGCGGATTCGGCTACAGGAAGCGCGTGCCAACGGCATCATCCGGTGGCTTGGCGTGAAAGGCCTGATCGGGCGCGTGCTCGTGCGGCCGTTCACGCGTAACGGATCGCGTTACGCCTTGTCGGATCGACTGGTGTCGCATCCGGCGATGGAAACATTGTTCGACAAGTATCAGCCGGTCCTCGTGGTGGCTGCGAATCCCGGCCTGGTGTTTTCCGAAGTGCCATTGCTTCGGACGGCACGGCGGCGCGGCGTGCGGAGCATGGCGATCGATCCGAGCTGGGACAACTTCACGAACAAACTGATTCCGGTGCGCCAGGTCGATCGGCTGGTGGTGTGGAACGACATCATGAAGGAACAGGCGATCGCGCTGCACGGCTATTCGCCGGATGCCATTCGCGTTGCCGGCGCGCCGCAGTTCGATCCGCATTTTCGCGCGCGAACGCCGCGGGCGGAGTTCTTCGCACGCATTGGCGCTGATCCCGCCCGCAAGCTGATCGCGCTTACCACCACGCCACGATCGCTTTACAAGCATCACGACCACGTGTTGCGAGCCTTGGTGACAGCGATGCAGGACGGCCGCCTGGTGAACGCGCAAGTGCTGGTGTGATTGCATCCTCGCGACGAGTTCGACGCCTACCGCGAGTTCACGAAGCTGCCGCACGTCATCATCGAGAAGCCGTTCCGCGACACCGTCAAGGTAGCTGATGGCCTGGCGATCGACGTGATGCCCGAGCACCAGAAGCATCTTGGCGACACGTTGTGCCACGCCGATGTGGTGGTGAACGTGGCCTCGACGATCAGCATCGAAGCCTGCATCTTCGACACGCCGGTTGTGAACATCAACTTCGATGGGCCCGTCGAAAGCCCATATGTGAAGTCGGCACGGCGTTACTACTCGTTCACGCACTACGTGAACATCACCTCGCGTGAGGCTGTCCGGGTCGCGACGTCGCCGGAGCAACTGGTGGCCGACGTGGCCGCCTATCTCGCTGATCCTTCGCTCGATGCGGCCGGCCGCAAGCAGGTGGTCCTCGATCAGTGCCAGTTCACGGATGGGCGTTCGGCCGAGCGCGTGGTGAACCTGGTGCTGGAGGAGCTGAGCGCCGTACGTGCCGGGGTGACGGCCCTTTCAGATGCGCAGGACGACCGGAGTCGCGGGGCGGCGTGAGGATTTGTCATGTCGCTCCAGAGTTGCTGCCGGTGCCGCCGTCGAAAGGTGGAGCAATCGAACGCTGGATCCGCGATGCGGCGGTACGCCTGGTGGGACGCGGTCACGACGTTCACGTCATCTCGCGGGACCGCGGTGACGGGTGCACCAGCGACCGCATCGATGGCGTGCAATATCACTACGTGCGCATCCCTTCGTCCATCGACCGTGGCATGGCGGCGGTGATGTTCCGCGGCCTGCATCACTATCGGAGCGCCAGGACGATCCTCCGCTCGATCGCGCCGGACGTGGTGCATCACCACAGCCGGCCGGCCGGATTGTGGCTGAGCGATACCGGCAGGACGCGCAACGTGATTTCGCTGCACAGCATGGACTACGGCTGGTCGTTCGGCTACGCGAGGTGGGATCGGCGCCTGTTCGATCGCGGCTTTGCTGCTGCCGCGCGCGTGCTCGGCGTGTCGAACTTCATTCGCGAACATACCGAGCAGCGGTACCCAGCAGTCGCAGGGAAGTCGTGCACCGTTTACAACGGCGTCGACGGAACGCTGTTCGCTCCCGACGTTGAACCGGGCGA
>DASVFC010000270.1:0-5877 GCA_036380235.1 Vicinamibacterales bacterium | reverse complement strand
CTTTGCCGATTTCGACCACGACGGGCGCCTCGATTTGTATGTCAACGGCACCGTGACCGGCGGTGCCAGTTGGCAGGATTCGCTGTTCCGCAATACCGGCTCGGCATTCGTCGACATCACACCGTCGTCGATCCGCGCCTTGAAGGCTGACCACGGCGTGCAATGGGCGGATGTCGATGGCGATCACGATCTCGACCTGGCACTGACCGGCGCGCGAGTTGATGGTACGCACCTGGTGATGCGCAACATGCTGAGTGCGAGTGACGCCGGCCGCGGGCTGCAGGTCAAGGTTGTTGACGGAGCGGGGCGATCGACGCGCGCCGGCGCCGAGGTTCGCGTGTTTGCCGCCGGCACGCAGCGGCTGATCGGGTCGCGTCTCGTCGACAGCGGCTCAGGCTACGACGCGCAGAGCGATCTGCCCGTGCACATCGGCGTTCCAGCCGGCGTGGCGCGCGTGGACGTGCAGGTGATCGTGCCGCGCAACGGCGCGCGGTTGCCGGTGTGGCAGCGCGGCGTCGCGCCCGGACGGACGATTACGGTTCGAACGAAGTAACCGGCTCGACGCGGAAGAGCGTCGCCCGGTAGAACCGACCGGGCGTAGCCGTTGCAGCCCTTCTCGGCATAGACATGCATTGGGAGCAATCGGCCGATCGGGTGTGGCCAAAAGCCATGGCTCCGAGGCGTCGAGATTGTATGATCGGGCCCGCCTATGAGGTCTCTCCTCCAGTTGATGTGTGCCGCCATCGTGCTGGCGCTGACCGCCCCCTTTGCCGCGCAAACGGTGACACAGGCGCGGGCGCCGAAGCTGCTCGTGTTGATTTCAATCGACCAGATGCGCGGTGACTACATCGACAAGTTCCAGCACCAGTGGTCGAAGGGATTGAAGCGCTTGATCAGCGAGGGCGCCTGGTTCCGCCAGGCCGACTATCCCTACTACAACACGGTGACCTGCGCCGGGCACGCCAGCATCAGCACCGGCACGGTGCCGGCGGTGCACGGCATGGTGTTGAACCAGTGGTGGGAACGCAATAACAGCCGCCTCGTCAGCTGCACCGATGACGAATCGCAAAAGCTCGTCACCTACGGCATCCCGGTCAAAGGTGTGGGCCACAGTGCGAAACATCTGCTGTCGACCACGCTGTCCGACGAGCTGCGGCTGCAGGGGCCGGCGGCTCCGCGTGTGGTCGGCATCTCGCTAAAGGCACGATCGGCCATCACGCTGGCGGGCCGCAAACCCGATGCGGTGATCTGGCTCGATGAGGCAGATGGCGAGTGGGTGACGTCAACGGCCTTCGCGACCGTGCCGGCAGGTTTTTTTGCCGACTACATCGTTAAGCATCCGCTTCGCGGCGAAATGGGACGGCGCTGGGATCGATCGCTGCGGCCGGATCAATACGTCGGGGAGTACTCGGCCCAGGACCGTCGCTCAATCGCGCTGGTTACCAAGCAATTCCCGCACACGGTGAAGGGCACCGGCGCCGAAGTCGGTGGCGCATTTACAGATGCGTGGGAATCCAGCCCGTTCTCGGACGAGTATCTTGCGGCCCTCGCGACGACGGCCATCGATGCGATGAAGCTTGGCCGCGGGCCGGCGACGGACTTTCTCGGCATCAGCTTCTCCGCCCTCGACAAAGTGGGGCATGACTTCGGACCCGACTCGCACGAGGTGCAGGACGTGCTGGTGCACCTCGATGCGCGCCTCGGCGCGCTCCTCGACAAACTCGATCGCGATGTCGGCAAGGGCAATTACGTGGTCGGCCTGTCGTCCGATCATGGCGTGTCGCCGGTGCCGGAGCGGATCAAGGCACAGGGGTTCGACGCCGGACGCATCAACACCACCGCGATCGGCCGCGCGATCGACGAGATCCTCGTGCGCGAGCTTGGCGGCGGCCCGTATCGCACGCGCGTGATCTACAACGACGTCTATTTCAACGAAGGCGTTTACCTGCAATTGAAGGAGCAGCCGAGAGCGATGGAAGCCGTGCTCGACGTGATTCGCCGCACCGAAGGTGTTTGGCGCGTCTATCGAAAGGAAGAATTGTCGGCGGGAGATCCGCTGACGCGCCCGTCGGCGCTGAGCCACTACGAGGGCAGAAGCGGCGACGTCAAGATGCTCGGCCGCGCCTATTGGATCACGTCATCGAGCACCACCACGCATGGCACCGGCCATCGTTACGACACGCGCGTGCCGGTGTTGCTGTTTGGCTACGGCATCAAGCGTGGTGAGTACCTCGAGCCGGCGGCGCCGATCGATCTGGCGCCGACGCTCGCGTTCCTGTCCAACATCACGCTGCCCGACGCGGCCGGCCGGGTATTGTCGGAAGCGCTTACGACGCCCCGCTGAGCGCGTCTTCGACGTCCTGTTTCGACGGCACGCTGGTCATCGCCCCGGCGCGGGTGCAGCTGATGGCCGCGGCGGCATTGGCGTAGCGCAGCATCTGCCTGGGCGAGCTGCCTTTCAGGATCGAATAGATAAACGCGGCGCGAAACACGTCTCCCGCCGCCGTGGTGTCGACCGCTTCGACCTCGAAGCCGGGTTCGTAGATCAGCTCGTCGCCGGCCAGCAGCATCGAGCCACGGTCGCCCAGCGTGACGCACAACATGCCCTCGTGCGAACGCCGCAACTTGCGCAAGGCGCGCTCGAAGTCGGTTTCGCCGGTGAACTCAGGTAGCGTGTGTTCGTTGAACATCGGCACGGTCACGGCGGCAACGAGCTCCGTCGTGTGCGGCGCCAGGCGATCGATGTCGCTCGTCACCGGCAGCCCCGCCGCGCGTCCGAGCCGCGCAGCATGAATCGCCGCATCCTCATCCTCGTCGTCCACGTGCAGGACTCTCGCGGAGGCAATCACGTCCGGCCGGATTTCATCGGCCGACAAGTTCAGCCGTTCGTCGCGATCCCAGAACACGAAGCGCTCGCCGCTTTCCTTGTCCACCGGGATGACGGCAAACCGGTTGGGGCAGTTGCGCGTCAACACATGAGAGACGTCGACGCCCCGGCGCTCGAGCTCCGCGCACACGTTGCGGCCGTTGTCGTCGTTGCCGACGGCGCCGAGATACCCGGCACGGAGGCCGAGCGCCGCGCACGCCGCCATCGCCGTCGCCGTCTGACCGCCATACGACACGGCGTAATTGCTGATGCGCATCTTCGCGGTCGGGCTGTTGGCACGCGGGGCATGGGGGAGGCGGTAGACGTAATCGACGGAGTTGCAGCCCACGCCGAGCACGTCGAGGGTCTTCGGGCTGGACATCTTCAGTCAGTATAGGATGCGGATATGCGGCTTGTCTTAACAACGCTGTTGATTGTGGCGTTGAGCTCCGTCGACTCGCCTCAGTCGACAAGTCGACTGTTGCTCGCTCAGGGCGGCGCCACACCACAGGCGCCTGCTCCGCAGACGCCTGTGTTTCGTGCCGGCGCCGAGTTGGTGCGCGTCGACGTCACCGCGACCACCAACGGCGACGAGCCGGTAGCGGACCTGCAAATCTCGGACTTCGAGGTCCTCGAAGATGACCAGCCGCAGACCGTCGAAACCATCAAGTTCATTCGCGTCGATGGCACGCGCCAGGCCAACCTCGATGAACCGCTCCAGATTCGCTCGAAGGAGCACGCCATCCTCGAGGCGGCGCGCGAAGACGTCCGCTTGTTTGCGATCTTCCTGGACGACTATCACATCGACAAGCGGCCGGACATCACGATCCCGCTGCGCGATACGCTGACCAGGTTCATCAAGCAGCTTGGCCCCAACGACCTCGTCGCGATCATGGAACCGCTGACGACGCTCTACGATCTCAAGTACACGCGGGCAAAAGACGAACTGATCAATCGCGTGCGCAACTTCGAGGGCCGTCGTGGCGAAGTGTTTCCGGTGAAGAGCGCGATCGAAGAAGCGCAACTCACGCAGCGCAACTGGCAGGAGCTGCGCGCCGGCGTGACGCTATCAGCGCTCGAGGCGCTGGCCACGCAAATGGGCGGGTTGCGTGAAGGCCGCAAGTCGATCCTGTTCTTCAGCCAGGGGCCGCCGCTGCCGCCCAGCAGCCCGAACGAGCAGCGCTATCGCGAGGCGATGGAAGCGGCCAACCGCGGCAACGTCACGATTCACGTGGTCGATCCGCGGCCATTGGGTTCGGTCGGCTTCAACGGCGCCAACGTTCTTCGCCGCATCGCCGCCGACACCGGTGGTCGCGCCATCGTCAATACCAACGATCCCACCGAGCAGCTGGGAGGCGTGATGGCCGACGCGAGCGCGTATTACTTGCTGGGCTACACGCCGACGCGCAAAGGCAACGACGGTAAGTTCCACGAGATCAAGGTGCGCGTGAAGCGTAAAGGCGTGCGCGTGACGGCCCGCCGCGGCTACTGGGCGCCGAGTGAAAAGGAACTCACCGCGGCCGCCGAAGCAGCGGCCACGCCGGTGAACACGGCGCTGACCGGCGCGTTGTCGGCGCTCTCGGATTCAACCAATGCGCGGTCGGTCTCGGTGTGGACTGGATTCAGCAAGGGTGCCGACGCGCAGACGCGCGTGTCGTTCTCGTGGGAGGCCAATGCGGGAACCACCGACAAACCGGCGCGCGTGGAGATTCAGCCGCTCGACGACGCGGGCAACGTGACGATGGCGGCGCAGGTGATCGGCGGCGCGCCGGGCGAGCTGCCGCTGGCGGCGGAGTTCCTGATGCGGCCCGGCCGCCATCGCATCCGCTTCACGGTGATGACCTCTGCCGGCGACGTCATCGACCGCTGGGTCGTCTCACGCATCGTTCCGGATTCGACGAAGCATTCGGTGGTGTTGTCGACGCCGCGATTCCTGCGCGCGCGCAACATGATCGAGTTCCGTGCCATCGAAGCCAACCCCGCGGCATCGCCCACCGCGTCAACGCGTTTCGGCCCGACCGATCGCGTGCTGGTGGAACTCGAGGCGCAAGGGAGCGACGGTCAGCCGCCCGACATCAAGGTCGAACTGCTGAATGCCAAAGGCGATCTGCTCCGCGCGCTCGACGTGCCGGCAGTGGTGAACGGCAAGGTGCGCATGCCGCTGCCGGTCAATGCGCTCGCGAACAGCACGTATGTTTTGAAGGTGGAAGCCACGGCCGGCTCCGAATCCGCGCAGCAGTGGGTGGCCTTCCGCGTCGCGCGGTAAGAACTTTTCAGACGCGGCGCCGCTGATCGACCGCCGCCTGCCATCGTTCACGAGCCGCTTGCACGCCAGGCTGGTCGCTCACTTCGGCCACCGGCACGTCCCACCACGATTCGTATCCGGGCACGCCCTTCGCCGCATCGACCTTCGCATAGATGACGGTAGTGCGCTCAGCATCGCGTGCGGACTTCAACGCGGCATCGAACCCGGCGCGATCGGTCGGGCGATGCACGATCGCGCCCAATGACGCGGCGTTGGCGGCGAGATCGACCGGCACCTTGTAGTCGAACTGCGTGCCAAAGCCATTAGAGCCGACCGATCGCGACAACCCGCCGATGCTGGCGTAGCCGCTGCTGTCGAGCAGGACGATGATCAACTTGCGGCCTTCCTGGATCGAGGTCACGATTTCCTGCGCCATCATCAGGTAGGAGCCGTCGCCCACCATCACGTAGACCTCGCGCTCGGGGTCGGCCAGCTTCACGCCGAGCCCGCCGGCGATCTCGTAGCCCATGGTCGAGAATCCGTATTCGGCATGATAGGAGCCGGGCGCCCCGGCCTCCCAGAGCTTGTGCAGCTCGCCGGGCAGCCCGCCCGCTGCGTGAAGGAGCGTGACGCCCGAGCCCATCGTCCGCTGCACCGCGCCGATCACCTGCGCATCGGACGGCAGCGCCGCATTGGTGGAGGCCGTCGCCCTCGCGGCTTCGGCCTTCCATTCGGTCTTCGCCTTGCTTGCCGCTTGGGTCCAGCC